>JAGDMB010000237.1 GCA_017860375.1 Bacteroidota bacterium
ATTTGCCTGCTTTTGTGTATTCCATTTCTGCCAATTTCTGCCAATGATGGAGAGCGGACCGTCTTCAATCTTAACGGAATCTGGCAATTTGACCAGACTGTGAATGCTTTTCCTCCGGCTAAATTTACACGAACTATTCCCGTTCCCGGACTGGTGCATTTGGCAACTCCGAAAATTGACGACTACAATAAATTTTTCAAACGTGTAAATCAGGTTGAAGCCAAAGATCAGCATAATCTATACAACATCGATTACACACCAAAATACAGTTGGTACCGGAAATCGGTGTTTGTGGCTAAAGAACTGGAGGGCAAAGATGCCATGATTACGATCAAAAAGAGCCAATATGTCACCCAGGTTTATATAAATGGTATCGACATGGGAACCTCAATAGCTTGTTATACACCTGTTGAATTTCCAATTTCCAAAGCGCTGAAATTTGGAACTGAAAATGAAATCCTGATAAAAGTGGGTGACCGGGTTTGGCTTCCATCAGAAGCTGCCGGAGGAACCGACAAAGAAAAAGAACATTATCTTCCCGGAATTTGGGATGATGTGTTGCTCTCATTTACCGGAAATGTTCGGCTGAATCGGTTGCTGGTTTTGCCATCGGTTTCAGGAAAAAAAGTGATGGTGAAAGCGCAAATCCGCAATTTCAAACCAGCCCAGATTTTCTACGGAGATGCCATGAGCGATTCAGTGACACTTGATATTTCAATTTCCGAAAAACTCACAGGTAAAGTGGTTGCCGGTAAAAGTGAAAGTTTTGCTGCCAAACGCGATAACAGTACAGAAGTAGTTCTTGAAATTCCCATATCGGAATTCACGAATTGGACACCCGATCAACCTTTTCTGTATGTGGCAAAAGCAACTCTAAAAACAGATAAAGGTACTTCCGACGAAATAGGTAAACAATTCGGAATGCGCGATTTTACACGCAAAGGCAAGTTCTTTTACCTGAATGGCGAAAAGATAATTCTACGAGGAACGAACATAACGCTTCAGCGATTCTTTGAAGACCCGGATTGCGGCAACCTGGTTTGGGACAAGGAATGGGTTAAAAAACTGCTGGTTGATTATCCGAAACAATTGCACTGGAACATGATGCGCATTTGTGTGGGGATTGCTCCAGATTTCTGGTACGATATTGCTGACGAATACGGACTGCTTTTTCAGAATGAGTGGTTGTACTGGCAAAATCATGGTTGGGACGATCAGATTCGCAAAGAATATACCGACTGGGTTTGGACGGATGGTAATCATCCGAGTATTGCCATTTGGGATGCTATCAACGAAAACTGGGACGATTACATTGGAAACACATTGATTCCCAAATTGAAACAGCTTGATCCGACCCGAATCTGGGATGCTGGATATATGACCGGGGATCAAATAGTTCAGGATGAAATGGATGAGCCACATCCTTATCAAGGGGTTGTGAATTGGATTCAGCCGGGAGCTAATCGAGACATTTATCCTTTGGGAAATCTTGACTTTAATCCGAAAATAATGCAGGAAATTAACAATGCCGGATCTGCTCAATTGGTCAACGAATATGGATGGATTTGGCTATGGAGAAATGGCTCGCCAAGTAAACTTACGGTGGAAGTTTTTGAACATTACCTGGGCAAAAACTCGTCGTCTGAACAAAATATCGATTTTCAGGCCTACTGGATGCAGCTCGAAACTGAATGGTTGCGCTGCAATCCTTCTATTGCCGGAGTGCTGGCTTTCTGTTATCTGACCAATAATTACGGCTATACCGGCGACTGGTTTGCCGGAAACATCAAAGACCTGAAACCTACGCCTACACTCGATTGGTTTCAACATGCCTTTGCGCCGGCAGCAATATTCATCAACCTCACTGATGAGCGATATGTTCGCTTTTCGAAACCCCATCAACCAGGTTCAACGCTTTTGTTTAATCTGGTGGGTATCAATAATCTGAATAAAGTGGCCAATGGCCCAGTTAAAGTAAAACTACTCAACGCCAAGGGGCAAAACATTTCGGAACAGAATTTTCAGGTAAAACTCGAATCATTTGTTCGGACAGACATTCCGGTTTCGATGATTTTGCCCACCGAAACCGGCGGTTATGTGCTGGTTGTTGAATTTACTCCTGAAAGTGGAAGACCATTGATCAGTCGCCGATTTCTGAAAGTTGGTCAGGTCGAAAAATATAGCTATTTCAATTTAAACCCGATAAGTAAATGAAGGATTTAACAATCTGCAAATCTCCTGTTGAGTTGAATCTCAAGAATTATCAATTGGCTGGAGGACCCATCATCAATCAAACCAGGAAATTAAAAGATTTGAAGGGAATTTTTCAAGATTTTAAAATGGGAATTTTCCCCTCTACTTCGTTCCCCCTCCCCTGAGTTTCTTGATTTCGTTGAAATGCTCCAGACTTGTTTTTTCACGCTCGACCCTGACCTTTTGCCGGTATCCTTCAAATTCTTGCTTCAGGTCTTCCAGATCCTTTTTTGTTCTGACGGTGATTACCCTGTTTCGCTGGAACGTCAGGTATCCGGCAATGAGGAGAAACAGCATGACCGCCAGTATGGTCCACATCACGGTATTGTATACTGTCTTGTTCACCTCTATCCCCAGCAATCGGATGCTGTTCTTCGTGTTCATGGCGCTGGTCAATTTATTACCGGAAGTTTCCAGGTTTTTGTTCAATGAGTCTATCCTGACACTCAGAGCAGCGGTTTGAGCAGAAAGTTCGTTTATCCGGGCTTTTGCTTTGGCCAGGGTATCGGTGATATTCCGGTTGATGGTCCGGAACATATCCTCCCGAATGGCCCTGTAATTCTCGTATATCCTGGTGCGCTCGTCCAGGTATTTCAGCTGTTCGTTGATCGTTCCTTTCGTAAACACATCCGGTGCATCGCTCTGACCGCTGACCCGAACGACACCTGCCAACAGGATGGTGCCGAGGATAAAGAATTTCACTGGAAATCTGCTCATGGTTTTATAGTTTTTTATTGATTATAACGGCTATACAATAATTGCAACGAAAAAAAAAGAAAATTGTTTTATTTTCAACCCTTTAAATCGGGCTCTTCCTCTTGTTTTTTTTATATATTTAGCTGAGGTTAACACATCATCATAATGTATATTGATTATTATAAAATATTAGGGGTAGACAAAAATGCCACGCAGGAAGAAATTAAAAAAGCCTACCGTAAACTGGCCAGGAAACATCATCCCGATCTCAACCCGAATGACCGGAATGCCAAAGCGAATTTTCAGCAGATCAATGAGGCCAATGAGGTATTGAGTGATCCGGAGAAGCGTAAAAAATACGATCAGTATGGGAAGGACTGGCAGCATGCCGGGCAATTTGAACAGGCACAGCAAAACCGGAGACAACCCCAGGGCTCCTACAGGAACCGGTATGAAGAGACAGAATTTGACGGCGATTTTTCCGATTTCTTTGAGTCTTTATTTGGCGGCAGGGCAAGAACCGGCAGAAGCAGACAGGTGAAATACAGGGGAGAAGATTACCGTGCCGAACTGAATCTCAGCCTTGCCGATTCGTATGAAACACATAAGCAAACGCTGACGGTAAACGGCAGCAACATCCGGATCACCATCCCGGCCGGAATTGAAAACGGGCAGACCATTAAAATTGCGGGACATGGAGGCCCGGGAATAAATGGCGGGCCCAACGGCGATCTGTATATTACCTTCATCATCGCTAACCACCCCCGATTCAAACGCCTGGGGAATGATATCGTTATGAAGGCAGAGCTGGATTTGTATACGGCTGTGCTGGGCGGCGAGATCACACTGGAAACGCTAAAGGGAAAAGTAAAACTGAAAATCAAACCCGAAACACAAAACGGGACCAAAGTCAAGCTTAAAGGAAAGGGATTCCCGGTATACAAAAAGGAGGGCCAGTTCGGGGACCTTTACGTGACCTATTCAATTGTAATACCGACCAATTTAACCGAGAAACAGAAAAAGCTTTTCACTGAATTATCAAAATCATAAAGGTGTAACCGGAAAGAAAGCTATGAAAAAATTAATACCTGCCACTGAATTCTGCGCAAACTACAACGTAAGCATTTCCTTCATCCGCTCCCTGCAGGAAACCGGACTGATGGAAACCACGATCCTTGAAGAAACAGAATATATTCCGGCAAGCCGGTTACAGGAGCTGGAGAAAATCGTTCGCCTGTATTATGATATGGATATTAACCTGGAAGGTATCGAATCCATTATCCATTTGCTGCGGCGCATCGATTCCATGCAGGATGAAATTACGTTCCTCCGCAACCGGTTAAGCATGTATGAAACAAATGAATAACGCCGTATCGTGAATCATGAACTCATTCTATAACCCGGAAGTCAACGAAATGATCACCATGGATGAAAGGAAAAATGGATCACCAGAAGAAAGAAAAGTTCTTTGGATTTAGCCCGAACATTTTTTTTACCGGAATTACCAGTTTTCTGACCGATACATCGGTAAAAATGGTCTATTCGGTCATGCCGATGTTCCTGATGTCCATTGGCGCATCCAAAACCAGCCTGGCCCTCATCGAAGGCATTGCCGAAAGCACGGCTTCCCTGGTCAAGGCGCTTTCGGGCTTCTGGAGCGACAAGATCGGAAAGAACAAACCTTTCATGCTGATCGGATATGGTCTTTCTGCCCTGATCATTCCGCTTTATACCTTTGTCGCAACCCCAATGCAGGTGTTGTACCTGCGTTTCATCGAACGATTCGGCAAGGGAATAAGGACTGCACCGCGTGACAGCCTCATCGCCGCGTCGGTAACAAAAGGGGAGACCGGAAAAG
>JAGDMB010000238.1 GCA_017860375.1 Bacteroidota bacterium
CCGGGTAACCAGGAATTCGGCGTCCTTATTAAAGAGTTTAAGCGCACACATGGATTCATAATACTCACTGCGGGAAGCAATTTCCGTATTGGATGACTCATTTTCAGTGGCAAGGTCATGAAAGATTTGCTGAGCGGCGCTGTACTTCCCGTTTTGGTACAACTCCAGTCCACGCTGGTACCGGCTGTCATCCCGGGTATGATAAAGGGTTTGCTGACCGGATAAAGGGAACCAGATGCCAGCGGCAATTATAATGGATAAGAACCTGATTTGCATCAATAATTGAGTTGATTTAGTTTTAAAATTACGGATTAATAACGTAGGTTTCCCCGGTTTTATTCTTTTTAAATTAACATCATTCTGTTAATTACTTAGCTTTCAATTTCAATTTTAATGAATAATTTTGACGGGTCAGTCAAAAAATTCCCCATGAATGGTAAACCAATTATACAGTTTCAGGATGCTTCCATCTTTCAGGATGACCACCTGGTGATGTCGGGAATTACGTTTTCTGTTGCCAGCGATGAATTTGTTTACCTGATTGGCAGGGTGGGAAGCGGCAAAACCAGCCTGATCAAAACCATCAATGCGGAACTTTTTTTGAAAGCAGGCTCTGCCACGGTGGCGGGATTTGAACTCGACAAGCTGAAAAAAAGCCAGATCCCTTTTCTGAGGAGAAAGTTGGGTATTGTGTTCCAGGATTTCCAGCTGCTTACCGACCGGACCGTCCATGATAACCTTTATTTTGTGCTGCATGCTACCGGCTGGAAGGATAAAACCATGACCGGGAAACGGATTGAAGAAGTGCTTGCCAAAGTGGGACTGGAGAACAAAGGCTACAAAATGCCTCACCAGCTTTCAGGGGGCGAGCAGCAGCGTGTTGTGATAGCGCGTGCCCTGCTCAATGAACCCGAGATCATCCTTGCCGATGAGCCAACCGGTAACCTCGATCCGGAAACATCAGAGGGCATTATGCAGATTCTCAAAGATATCAGCCAGACAGGCAGAGCGGTTCTAATGGCAACCCATAACTATACCCTGCTTAAAAAATATCCTGCCCGTACCCTGAAATGCGAGGATGGCAAACTGACGGAAGTGGAAGAAAGTACGGAAATCGATTTTACCCAGCTGGAATAAATCTACACCACACAGGAACGCAATGTTCAGAAATATCGTCATCACTTTTTTTACCCGGTTTTTTATCGCTTTTTCGAACCTGATCATTGCCGTTTTGCTTTCCAATTACCTGGGCGCCACAGGCAGGGGTGAACAAAGCCTCATTATTACATCGGTCTCGCTTATCATTGTCATAACCAGTTTAATCGGCACTTCATCCATCTCTTACTTCCTTCCGCGTCATCCGTTTTCCCTGCTGATCATACCTTCGTATATCTGGGTCTTTATTACCATCCTGGTCTGTTTTGCCGTACTGCCTTTTTTCGGCATGGTGCCAGGGCAGTATACCACCGACGTATGCATCCTGAGCCTTCTTTTATCCATTACCAATATCAACGTCACGGTTTTAATCGGGCACCAGAAAATTAATGCCGCCAACATCCTGAACTTCATTCAGTCTTTTGTCACCATCCTGGTGCTGGTTGTTTGCTTTGTCCTCTTTCGGGATATCCGTGTGGATGCCTATCTGAATTCCTTGTATGCCGGCTACGGAGCAGCCCTTGCCGCAAGCTTTTTTTTCCTTGCACCTTATTTTACCGGTTTTCAGCGGCAACCGCTTGCCGCCTGGAAGAACGCATTGAAGAACCTGGTTACATTTGGTTTTTATAACCAGGTGGCTGCTTTTATTCAGATCTTAAACCTCCGACTGAGCTATTATATTCTCGATTCGTATTTTGGGAAGGACGATGTCGGGATTTATTCCAACGCCGTATCCATTGCCGAATCTATATGGTTAATCAGCAGAAGCATCGCCACTGTTCAGCATTCCCGCATTGTAAACAGCAGCGATAACACATGGTCGCTGTCACTCACTTCACGGCTGAACCTGTATAATTTTGCACTTTCACTGGCTTTGCTGGTCATTCTGGTTTGTATTCCGGGATCGTGGTATCAGTTCTTATTCGGGGAGGAATTCAGGGATATCAACCGCATAATATGGACACTGAGCCCGGGCATCATTTTCTTCGGCATCTTCCTGATCCTTGGCTATTATTTTTCAAGTACCGGCAGACCCCATGTAAATACAATCGCCAACCTGGCAGGGATTGTCATTACCCTGGTCATGGGTTTTACGCTGATTCCTTCCAATGGCACGTATGGGGCAGGTATAACGGCAAGTCTTTCTTATGGGGCTATGGCACTCGTCGTCGCCGTGTATTATTTTCTGGAAAAACGAAAGAAGGTTTTTACTGCGTCTTCACCCGTTCCCCGTCCTTGAATATCCCTGATTCAGAAGTGCCGTCAGTCCAGGTGTACGTCCCTTCTCCGTTGAATTTGTTGTTTTTGAAATAGCCGGTATATTTATCGCCGTTGGAATAGAAATAGATGCCATACCCTTCCTGCACACCGTCTTTCCAGGCTCCGATATATTTTGTGCCATTGGGCCAGATGTAGGTACCCTGCCCGTTAAACTGATCATTCGCCCACATACCATCATAGCTGCCGCCTTCTGCATCAATGAGCTTACCCCTGCCTTCGCGTTTCCCGTTCACAAACATACCTTCGAATGTATATCCGTTGGTGTATACATAGGTGCCTTTGCCGTTCTGACAATCTCCGTCGGTGCAGCCTGTTTCCTGGGCTATTGCAGCAAAAGGCAGAAATGATAAAAGGAGCATTATGCGTTTCATGGGATCCTGTTTATAGGGTGCACAAATTAAAACTACAAAAATATACGATAACGGGCAAAGAAGGTTTTAAAGAGAAGACGATAATTGATGAGGGGCAGTTCCCTGTTCAGGTGAAGGCTGCATCTCCGTCACCGTCCTGTAAATAATAATTGCCGGTGTTTCCCAGCTTCGCTTTCAGTCGGGGAGTTATGATGGACTCCATGGTGACCTTACGGGTAAGAAGGAATGGATTTCGGCCGGTTTTTACGGCGCTGACAAGTGCCGGATGATAGGTGGTGAAGGTTCTCACCCTGTTCCGGATCATGAAGGCATATAAAAAACGAAGGATATTCGCTTCATTTCCCTTTTCGAAATATACAAAAGGCGTTTTCAGATGATTGCCTCTCAGGGAAAGCATCAGGAAAGCTGCCGGTGTACCATCGGTATTGGACAGGGTGAACCAGTATTGTCGGAAACGCTTGTCGGAAGAAGAAAAATCATAGCGTAGGGCATCCCTGCCGGGATAAGGTTCTTCGATAATCCATGGGGCAGACTTCATCCATTCGAAATGTTCTTTCCCCTTTCGGGTAAGATGGAATTGGTTATGGGTCGAAATGAAACGGGAAGTCACTTCATCGAGTTCATCAAGCAATCTTACACGAAGACCGGTTTGGAGGGTCCTCCAAAAGATCAGCCGGATTTCATTGCCAATGTTCAGAAGGACATCCAATGACTTCAGCAACCAGGCTGTTTTCTGTAAAGAAGGCTTTTTGGTTATCAGGATCTGCGCTATATCGAACCGGATATACCCGCGAATCCCTTTACTTTCCATAAAAGGCTCAAAAAGTCCCGTTTTATCGAAAGCCGCCTTGGATTTTGGAATGAAATTGGATATCAGCAGGCTGGATTTCCAGACCTCGTTGGCATGGTGCAGCAATTTACCGGCAATACCGTGTCTTCGCATTTCCGGATCAACCCACATGCAACTCAACCAGGCTACTTTAAAGGGTGATCCTGCAACGTAGAAAACATCCGGCAATGCACCGAGGTATCCGATAAACCTGTCGTCCTCATAGGCGAGGAACAAGACCCTGTCATCGGGTGAAGCATGCGGGTTTTTACCCTGCGAAAAGCCTCTGGGCGGACTGATGGGAATGTGTTCCATTCTTTGGAATTCATCGGATTCCATGAATCCGGCCAGATTGCGTATGGTGATATCCCGGATCTGCAGCATCAGAATCGACGGATTAGGTTTTTACCGAAAGGTGACTTTAAAAGATAGTAAAAGTAATCTGTTTTCAGGCGTCTGACTGCACTCAGCTTATAGTCTTCCATGGGTATCCGCTGAAGATTGTTCTGTACGGAATCACGCTTGATCCCAGCGCAGCCAAAAGAAAGTTCCACCCGACCGCGGGCATAGACGGAATCAAAAAAGGCTTTGCCGATGCCGTAATCGGTGAAAGGGAATGCAAAGACTCTGTGGGGAAGAGCAAACTTCTCTCTCACATCTTCCACACTGCTGAGCGTTTGATTCTTTTTTTCACTGTCGGACAGCTTTCGGAAATCGGGATGGTTGATACTGTGTGCGCCAAACGTAAAGCCTTTTGCAATCAATTCCCTTATCTGGTCACTGGAAAGATAGGGTTTGTATTGCTTCAGGTAGTCTTTAAAATCAATCTGTATCAGCTTTGCCGCCTCATCAATAAAGGGAACACTGTTATGATCAAGGTGCAACAAAACCTTACGGTAATACCCCTGCGGAATGCCGAATTTCTCTTTAAGTCCATGGAATTCCTGCCAGAATTCCTTTTTTTCTTTGTGCTTTTGTATTCCCTCGATAAGGATGCTTACCTTGTAACGGTAAAACAGGTCGTTGTTGTCGATAAAGGCCGAATTCAAAAAACAGGTGGCCGGAACGCCTAATTTTAATAACACAGGGGCCGCCCGGGTATAAAATTCACTCATTCCGTCATCAAAGGAAACAAAGAAAAGGTTCTTCTTTGGCTTTTCCCTTCTG
>JAGDMB010000033.1 GCA_017860375.1 Bacteroidota bacterium
ACGGGTAAGCCCGAGGATGAAATCAAGGTCATGCAACAGATTCATAAAAAGATTCTTCCCGGGATTGCCCTCGGTCACTTTGGCAAAATGATGCAGTTCCATTAGCCAGATATTTCCGTTGAAATCAAATCGTTTTCGAAAATCGGATGGAAGGATCCCGGATTTATACACGTTGAGGATCACGTTGGATTCACTGGCCAGTTTGATCAGCTTGTTCGCTTCAGCAACCGTTTGCAGCATGGTAACGGGAAGAAAGACATGCCGGGCTTGTTTTAAGGCCATTACGGCAAGATTATAATATTCACTCTTACTTTCCGTAAGAATCAGTGCATCCGAAACGGAAACCAGCTGATCGGCACTGGGAAACTGAGGTATCAGCGGCAGGAACAGACCGGAATCATTAGACCTGTCGGAAAAGAAACCTGTCCATACAATTTCTTTCATGTAATCCGAGGCCTGTAAATGAGAAATGACTGATAACGGATGCCCTATGATCCCAAGCTTTATCATGCCAAAGGTATTTGCACAAACATAAAAGATTTAGAAATCAGGAAAGTTTTTTTTAGGTTCAACTTATTAACTATTCAACTATTTTTGTTGATAAAGCAAGATATGTGTATACTTGCAGATAATGGAGGACAGTTTTCTACATAAGGGACTGCGTGAAAAACTGGTGGAGGAAATTCGCCGAAAGGGAATCCGCAATGAACAGGTGCTGGAAGCCATGCGGAAGGTTCCGCGCCATTTGTTCATGGACAGCAGCTTTATTAAATTCGCATACAAGGACCAGGCATTCCCGATCGGTTCGGGCCAGACCATTTCACAGCCCTATACGGTAGCTTTTCAGACCGAATTACTTGATATTCAGCCGCTTGATAAAGTACTAGAGGTCGGAACCGGTTCAGGATACCAGGCAGCCGTATTAATGGAAATGGGAGCCAGGGTCTATACCATTGAAAGACAAAAAGATTTATACCTGAAAGTGCAGATGCAACTACCCAAAATGGGGTATAAACCATCGTTTTTCTACGGAGACGGCTACCAGGGCCTTCCTACCTATAGCCCTTTTGATAAAATTCTGATTACGGCGGCTGCCCCCGAAATACCACCGGCCCTGGTTGAACAGCTTAAAGTAGGGGGTATCCTGGTATTGCCTGTCGGGGGACCAGGCTCCCAGGTGATGACGCGCGTGGAGAAAACAGGCCCCGGTGAATATTCAACCCGCGAGCATGGTTATTTTGTTTTCGTTCCAATGTTAAAGGGAAGGGAATAAAGGAGATGTCCCTTTCCTGTTAAATTGCACGCCCGATGATTACAGTTCAATCTTTTGTTTTCAGCGAATTCCAGGTCAATACCTATGTTTTGTATGATGAATCAAAACAGTGCATTATCATTGATCCGGGATGCAATAATCCCCGGCAACAGGCTGAACTTACCGGCTTTATAAGCGCTCAGGAGCTGAAACCCGTCAGGATGATCAATACGCATGGACATATTGACCATGTAGCAGGGGACAGTTTTGTGAAAAGAACATACGATATCCCGCTTGCCATGCACGAAAAAGATGTTTTTTTACTGGAAAAAGCCCTGCATTTTGCCGAGCTTTTTGACATTTTTGCCGAACAACCTCCGGTCCCGGATCAAATCCTGAAAGAGGGGGATGAGGTTCATTTCGGGAATTCGGTCCTTTCGGTCTTTCATATTCCGGGACATTCCCCTGGCAGTATCGTGTTATATGCCGGGAAAGATGCCTTTTTAATCGCCGGTGATGTGCTCTTTAAGGGGAGCATAGGCCGTTGCGACCTTCCCGGGGGAAATCACGAAACCCTGATCAAAGGAATTACCGGTAAACTGATGATATTGCCCCGGGAAACCGTCGTCTATCCCGGGCATGGTCCTGTAACTACCATCGGACATGAATATGATACAAATCCTTTTTTGCAGGCCAAATAAGTTGGATATTCGGAACCGAATCAGGAACAAAAAGCAAAAAAACAAAGAGCAAAGAGTAAGAAACAAGGAACAAAGAACAAAGATCAAAGTCCGGATCGGCTTCTGACGGATCTATTATCAGCAAATCAACCAATCAACAAATCAACAAATCAACAAATATTCTGATGTCTGCAAACAGTTTCCTTTATCGCCACCTGGGCCCGAGGCCAAATGAAATAGACGAAATGGTGAAACAGATGGGCGTTTCTTCCCTGGATGAACTGATCGATAAGACCATCCCTGCCGACATCCGTCTGCAAAAACCATTGGAGTTGCCGGACGGATTAAGTGAGAATGAATACATAAACCGGTTGCGCCATATTGCCCGGAAAAACAGAATCTGCAAATCCTATATCGGATTGGGTTATTACGGGACCATTCTTCCGGCAGTGATCCAGCGCAATGTGCTGGAGAATCCTTCCTGGTATACATCCTATACACCCTATCAGGCTGAGATCTCCCAGGGCAGGCTCGAAGCCTTGCTGAATTACCAGACCGTCATCACGGAACTTACCGGATTGGAACTGGCGAATGCCTCGTTGCTCGATGAAGGGACTGCCGCGGCAGAAGCAATGATCATGATGTACAATGCACGTTCCAAAGAAACCGTAAAAAACGGCAACGATGTATTTTTTGCCGACGAAAAAATATTCCCTCAAACGCTTGATGTACTGAAAACCCGTGCGGAGGCACTGGGAATAAAACTGGTAATTGGCCCGTATCCAACTCTCGGTACCGTAAAAAATGCCTATGGCCTGTTAATCCAGTATCCCGACAGTAAAGGGGAGATTCGGGATTATCGAAAGGTGACAGAAGCCGCTCATGCATCAGGCGTGACCGTGGCTGTGGCTGCCGATATTCTCAGCCTTGCCCTGCTGACACCACCGGGTGAATGGGGCGCCGATGTAGTGCTGGGGTCGACGCAACGCCTTGGCATACCCATGGGATACGGGGGTCCTCATGCGGCTTATTTTGCCGCACGCGATTCGTTCAGGCGTTTTTTACCGGGACGGATCATTGGCGTTACGGTCGACAATCAGGGAAAATATGCCCTCCGGATGGCCCTGCAGACCCGCGAACAACATATCAAACGGGAACGCGCTACTTCCAATATCTGCACCGCACAGGCCCTCCTGGCAACCATGGCAGGCCTGTACGCTGTGTATCATGGTGCGGAAGGACTGAAAGAAATTGCCCTTACCATCCACCGTTCTGCGGGAATACTGGATCAGCAGCTGAGATCCCTTGGATTCAGGCAACATAATGAAGATTTTTTTGATACGCTCGACGTTGAACTGCCCGAAGAGGTTTCGATGGAAACGGTGAAATCCTGTGCCCTCGAGCAGGGGATCAACTTCCAGTACAACCAGACACGATCTGTTGGCATTAGCCTTGATGAGACCACCACCCTTGCGGATCTGAACCGCATCATAGAAGTATTTTCCCGGACCGTTCACAAGTATTTGCCTCCTGTCGGTGCACTCGAGGAAAAGACGTATTTCAAATCGGTTTTTGCGCGAAAAAGCCCCTATATGCAGCATGGGATTTTTAACCGGTACCGTTCCGAGACCGAAATGATGAGGTATATAAAGAAGCTCGAACGCAGGGACTTTTCACTCACCCATTCGATGATATCCCTGGGATCGTGCACGATGAAACTGAATGCTGCCGTTGAAATGTTTGCCCTCAGCTGGCCTGAATTCGGGAACCTGCATCCTTTTGTTCCCCTCGATCAGGCAGAAGGCTATCAGCAGCTTTTTGCCGAACTGGGTCATTTTCTTAAAGTTATTACCGGATTCGAGGCCGTTTCGTTCCAGCCAAACTCCGGTGCCGCGGGTGAATATGCCGGCCTTATGGTTATCCGTAAATACCATCAGCACCGGGGCGAAGGGAACCGGAATGTAGTGCTTATACCGGCATCGGCCCATGGAACCAATCCTGCGAGCGCAGCTATGGCCGGACTTGAAGTCGTGGTTGTAAAATGCGATGAGCAAGGGAATATCGATATCCGTGATTTAAAAGAGAAAACAGAAACGCATCGTCAGAATCTGGCAGCCTTCATGATTACCTATCCGTCCACCCATGGCGTTTTTGAAGCTGCCGTAAAGCAAATGGCCGGAATTATTCACGAAGCAGGGGGACAGGTATACATGGATGGCGCCAACATGAATGCACAGGTTGGGCTAACCAAACCAGCCCTGATCGGAGCCGATGTATGCCACCTCAACCTGCATAAAACCTTTGCCATTCCGCATGGAGGAGGTGGTCCCGGCATGGGCCCCATTGCCGTGGCCGATCACCTGGTGGAATTTTTGCCTACCCACCCGGTCATCCCTGCCGGAGGTATACATGGAACAACAGCTGTGGCTTCGGCTCCCTATGGCAGTGCAAGCATCCTGACAATCAGTCACGCATACTGCAGCATGCTGGGGGGTGAAGGTCTTACCATGGCAACGAAAATCGCTATTCTAAATGCGAATTATATAGCATCGAAGGTCAAAGGCTATTTTAACGTGCTTTACAAGGGGGAGAACGGTTTTGTGGCTCATGAGATGATCCTCGACTGCAGGGAATTCAAAGCGCTGGCTGAGATTACCGAGACGGATATAGCGAAAAGACTCATGGATTATGGTTTTCATGCTCCCACTTTGTCCTTTCCCGTGCACGGAACCCTTATGGTTGAACCTACAGAAAGCGAGTCAAAGCAGGAACTCGACCGTTTTGCCGAGGCGCTGATTACCCTGTACAAAGAGATTATGGAGGTAAAAAACTCGGGAAACCTTGCGGATAATCCTTTGAAAAACGCTCCTCATACCCAGGAGGTCATTGCGGCTGATGAATGGAACCATCCCTATTCGCGTTATAAGGCTGCATTTCCCTTGCCCTGGACAGCCGATAACAAGTTCTGGCCAGGCTGTGGCCGGGTGGATGATGCCTATGGCGACCGGAATCTGAAATGCACGTGTGCACCATGAGGATTTTGAATATCGAACAAGGAACACCGAATGATTAATAATGAAGATGGTTTGCTCAGTATTTGACTTTTGTATTCGGTGTTCGACATTCCTTGTTCGATATTTCTTCTGAAATCTATTTTCAGAACCGGAATGCTTGCATGCTTAGAGCCTTTCCCCCGTGTAATTCCTCCATTTCTCTAACAGCTGCCGGAAATCATCCGGCAATTCAGAATCAAAGAACATTTCCCTGTTGGTTTCGGGATGCACGAATCCCAGTGATTTGGCATGCAGGGCATGACGCGGCATGAGTGCGAAACAATTCTGAACAAACTGCCTGTATTTGGCAAATGTCGTGCCCCGTAATATTTTATCCCCGCCATACCGTTCATCATTGAAGACTGGATGCCCCGAGTATTCCATGTGCACCCTTATCTGGTGCGTCCTTCCGGTCTCAAGCCTGCATTCCAGGAGCGATACATAACCCAGGGGTTCAATTACGCGGTAATGCGTTACGGCGGATTTACCCTGGTCGCCCTCCGGAAATACCTGCATCTTCAGGCGATCTCTGATGTTCCGCCCGATATTTCCCTCCACGGTACCGCTGTCCTTATCAAAATGTCCCCAGACCAGCGCATGGTATGTTCGATGCGTGGCCCGGTCAAAAAATTGCCGGGCCAGCTTGTTTAAGGCAATCTCGGTTTTGGCTATGACCAGTATTCCCGAAGTGTCTTTGTCGATACGGTGCACCAGACCCGGCCTGATCTCACCCGATTTAAAAAGAGGCAGATCCTTCAGGTGCCAGGCGAGTGCATTGACCAGGGTACCGGTGTAGTTTCCATGACCGGGATGCACCACCATACCGGCTTCTTTGTTTACAACAACAATTGACTCGTCTTCGTAAAGGATATTCAAGGGGATATCTTCGGGAATCAGTTCGAATTCATGATGCGGGTAAGGGAGTACAATGGAAATAATATCGGCAGGCTTGACCTTGTAATTTGGCTTTACGGGAATTCCGTTGACCCTTATGTTCCCGGCCCTGGAGGCCTGCTGGATCTTATTGCGGGATACGTTTTCCAGACGGTTGCCCAGAAATTTGTCGATACGCAGCAAGGCCTGCCCCCTGTCCACCAGAATACGGTGATGTTCATACAATTCCGACTGCTCAAAGATTTCCTCCTGCATAGGGATCAGAATTACCGGCTGACAATAAAACGGGAAACCAGAACCTGCCCCGACTGCATCACAAGTTTGATAAGATAAATGCCGGGTTTCAAGTAACCCACGTATACAGAGGGGCTTATTCTGTCTGAAAACGCCAGGCGGCCGGTTATGTCGTAAACAGCAAGGATGCCTCCTTCATTCATGAAAGCCTCCGGGATACTAAGATAGAGCTGATCGCTGACCGGGTTTGGATATACCGTAAGGATGCCCGGACCGGATACCTCTTTTCCTATGCCTGAAGGATGTTCCTGTGTGCTGAAAACCGGCCGCATCATAAGCGACCCTGACGGATCAAGGCTGTCAATGGAGAACCATGATCCGGTGATGTTTACAAAGATATTTTTACGGTTATCATGGCTGATATCATAACCAATGTTCAGAAAGTCCTCCTGCAATTGTTGAACCCCTATAAAGACGGTATCATCCACGATGATTTCGCGCGATAAGGGAAGCCTGTATCGGGTATATTCCAGCAATCCGGCACCGGTATCCGGAGAGAAATCATCCTGCGAAACATAAAGAGTGTCTCCGGGCTCGCCGTTTTTATTCTTCCAGATGCACAGTTTAAAATAGAGATCGGCCGTATAATGGTTTCTTGTTTTATTAAAAAAAATGTCAACACCCCGTATCGTATCTTCCCTGAATATAGGAAACCTGCAGGCAACCATGGCTCCGGTGGTTGATTCTCCCGAAATTCCAAAACCATACTCTGCCGTTCCGTCATCATAGGCATAGGTATCCCTGAAAAGCTGCGTATATTTTACCGTATCGTTGCCCATGAACTGTGAGGCAATCGTGCTTATAAAAGCAGTGACCTCAAAATGGCCATAGGGAGTAGGTTCATAGTAGAAACTGTGGTTAAACGGGTCGTTCCGTATCCATAAGGAATTGGGAGCTATATCATCATTCAGTACTTCATAATTGCTTATTTCCTGCGACAGCACATTTTTGACCCGGTATGACCTGTCGATATTGGCTGCCATAGTTGGATGAAAATTTCTGACCACATACCTCACTGTGTTCCTTCCGATACTTTGAGCATAGTCCACATGATGCCAGGGAACAGTCGTGTATACAAACAGCAGGTCGGTGAGCGGATCCACAAAGGCAATATCGTTAATTGAACTGTGACTGGCACGGGGCATGGTATCCATCATGATATAATCAATATGCCACTGATCTACGTTACTGAGGGCTCCGAACTTCCCCTTGACCTCATTGATGGACATGCTGGTGTAATTCCGGAAACGAAACCGAAAGCCATCTTCGTAATAGCTTTGGGGAACGGTAAAGATTTTTTGCGCAAAGGCACCTTTCGAATATGCGGATGTATCCCAGATCCATACCCATTCATCCGATTGTGGCGAGTAGTATTCCAGCACCAGGGAATCTTTCGGGTCAGGCATTTCCCCTTTTCCTCCGGCCTGACAGAAAAAGCTCAGCAATACCTTTGCATTGGTATTTTTATAAGGGAGAAGGTCAAAGGGCAAGGATGCCAGTGTATCAGAAGGTGTCACCCGGTCGTTGATGGCATATACCTCCCCGGTAGCATCAATAGCGTCGAGGGTAGCCACACCAATGGACGGAGGCAGATCTGGAAAAGATGAGTTCACAAATGCACTTATGCCGTCCCATTTCGACTGGTCAGGATAAACCTTCAGAATGGAAAAATCTTCAAAGAATGGAAGCGTCAGGCTGGCGGCATCAGCGGTTGCTTTTTCCCGGCTGCCTGCTTCCCGTGAGGCTTTTTTAACTTCCTGATTCTGCGTAAGCCCGATCAGTTCCTGTCCGCTGATACCGGAAAATGGAAGGATCAGGACAAGAAAAGAGGCAATATAATTAAAAATCAGGCAGTTCTTTCTATTCATCTGTATTCATTGTCAAGGTATCCGATACCGGTACTTTTGTGGAATCCATAGTAATCCATATATCAATGGAGGATCCCATGGGAAGCATGACATTGGGACTCGATTCCGGCCGCTGCTGGTAAATCCATGCCTTGATTCTGTCTTCCTCGCTGGTTATGGTGTTGTCGTCAAGTATTCCTCCGATTCTCAGAAAGCGATCGGCTGCCCTGATCCGGGCCTCTTCCATCTTAAGGCCCACAAGATCCGGTACAGCTGATGATTCATCACTCAGACCTTTCCCCAGGACAAGGTCAATACGGGAACCTTTGCTGATAGAGTCTCCGGGCAGAATATCTTTACCGTGAAACCTCTGCTGCAGGACAAGGTTAATGCCAATGTCGGGTTCATAGAATAACTCACCCACTTTAAGACTTGACGATTCAAGCCTGGCGGTGGCCTGCCTGAATGTCAGCGAAATAAGATCGGGCATGGGTACGCGTTCGGGATTCATGGCATTCATGGTGAGAAAGATCTTACGGTTCCTTTTCACTTTAAACCCGGTTTTTGGATGGTGCTCTGCCACAGTTCCCCGCTCAAAATCAGTGAGAAATACCGAATCAAAAACCACAATCTGAAGTTGTTTGCTTTCGGCCTTAGCCTTTGCTTCTTCCAGTGTGAGTCCGCGAAGGTCAGGAACCGTTAATTCCTCATTGTGCCTTGTGTATATTTTAAGAATGAACATGATGATGAAAGTGCCTGCTATTAATATCAGGAAGGCAAGGATAAGGTTCCGGAGCAGGATATGTTCCACGATGAACCGATAGACTTTTTTAACCGCACTGATCAGCTTTTCCGAATTCATTTTATTCAAAGGATTTAAGTAAAACGGCGGAACAAATATAAAATTATATTGCGACTATCAGAAACCAATAAACCAAATGAAAACGAATAACTTTTTAATTGGCGGAGATGAGTCGACGTCAGGGTTTAATGTAACAAAAACTTCAACATGAAAATGGCGCACAGTATATACATCACCACCGAAACCTGCTTTCGTTTTCCGGTGAGAACTTTCAGGAACACATAACTGATCATGCCCACAAGGATACCTTCCGAAATGCTGAGGGCAAGCGGCATAATTATAACCGTAAGAAATACCGGTATGGCTTCAGAATAATCATCAAGGTCAATGTTTTGAATAGGACTGATCATAAAAAGACCGACAATTACAAGGACCGGGGCTGTGGCAATAGCGGGAATCATATTGAACAGGGGGTAAAAGAACAAGGCAAGGAGAAAAAGAAGGGCGACAACAAGGGTTGTCAGTCCAGTCCGGCCTCCCGCGGAAATTCCCGATGCGCTTTCAATGTACGATGTCACCGTACTGGTTCCCAGCATGGCTCCGGCAACCGTACCCAGGGCGTCCGACAGCAATGCCTGTTTGGCCCTTGGAACTTCTCCCTTTTCATTCAGCAGGTTTGCCCTGGAGCAAACGCCAACCAGGGTCCCCACCGTGTCAAATACATCCACGAACAGGAAGGTAAAAACAACTGCGATCATATCGGGATGCAGAAAAGAGGAAAAATCAAACACCATGAAGGTGGAATGAATGGAAGGAGGCGCGGTAACGATGGACCCTTCCGGAAGCCGGGTAATGCCCAGCGGTATGCCGGCAAGGGTGACAACCACCATTCCTGCGATCAGGGCACCCCTTAGCCTGAAGATTAGCAATACTCCCGTGATGATAATGCCTGCCAATGCCAGCAGGACGCCGGGATCGGCGGTGTCCCCTATCTTCAGGAGCGTGCTGGGATCACCCACTATTATCCCTGCGTTTTTAAGTCCTATAAACGCAATGAAAAGACCAATGCCCACCGATATGGCATATTTGAGATTCAGGGGAATGCTGTTGATAATGGCTTCACGGATGTTGAAAAACGACATGATCACGAACAGGATACCTTCAATAAAAACAGCTGTCAGCGCTGTTTCCCAGCTGTATCCCATACCTGTTACGACCGTATAGGCAAAAAAAGCATTGAGTCCCATCCCCGGTGCGAGCGCAACAGGCAGGTTTGCCAGGAGTGCCATACAGATCATGGCAATGACCGACGACAGTATGGTGGCAGTAAATACGGCATTCCTGTCCATGCCGGCATCCCCTAAGATCTGAGGATTGACGGCCAGGATATAGGCCATGGTCATGAAAGTGGTAACACCCCCCAGAATTTCGTTCCGGATGTTGCTTTTTTTTTCCTGAAGATGGAAGATCCTTTCAAGCATACGGGGGTATAGGGTTGTTAGAAGTTCGTGGTTAGTGGTTCGTTAGTAGTTAGCAGGTGATGTCTAAGTAAAGATAATGAAATTCAGAATTCCCAGCGAAAGCCAAGGGTAGGAAACAATTCCCATTGCCGCGGTCCGTAAGGAAAGTTCTTATCAATCTCGAATTCACTTCCCAGGGCAATTTTTGGTGTGATCATGAACCATATTTGCGGCTCGCTCTGAAAAACGATTTCCTTTTCATCCGGATTATCCTTTTTGTCCTGTGACCATACATCGATAAACCCGGTCAGCAACAACCGGTTTTTCCACAAGGGCTGAAACCAGGTGGTGGTGATTTGAAAGTCAGGAACATCCATGCCTCTTGGCAGCCTGCAAAGCAGCATGGTCGAGAAAACCGTTTTGCCGATACGAACCGGATAGCTGAAACCCCCAAGAAAAACACTGTTGTAACTGAAAGCCGTCAATAAATTACCGGCAGTATCGCGTCCAACACTGAATCCGTCATTGTATTCCATATGAAACGCAAGTTGTTCCAGCCCTTTTATTTTTTTGATACCGGGGATGTAAAATTCCCTTGATATTTCCCAGTAAGCCGATGACATGCTGCGGAGTTCATACTCAAAACTTGAATTATGATCGAAATCCACAAACCAGTATGTTGATCCCAGGGTGTCGGGTTTGAACATTTCAAGCGTAGCGGTAAAAAACTTCCGGTCTTTTCCGAAATCGTAATGCAGCTGCAGATTCTGGGCAGAAAGAGGGAAGGATGCCAGAAGAAAAAAGATAAGGAGGATCGGTTTCATTCGATGATTGGGTTATCGGGTGATTAATGGTTAAGGGTATTCCGTAATTAGAATCGGTAGCAGGTGTTTGAAAACGCTTCCATTTTCACACCCCTTTATCTCGATTCCTGCTTCCTGGCTTCTGGCCTTGTTTTTCCTAAATCACCTCCAGTTCCCTCCACCCCGGCAACTTTGGAAAACCTGCATGAGGATGTGTCTGGTACCAGAAACATACGGAGGATATATCCGATTTCTGCGGGAGGTACCGTCCACCCTGATGCCATCCCAAATCCTGTATGGTGATGCGGAGGTCTTTCTCAAACCTTACCGGGTCGTTGATATGCCAGCGGTAAAGTCCAAAACGCTGTTGCGAACGGTAGGTACCGTCGGGACGGATCACCTGCACCAGTCCGGAATAGGGTGTGCAGAATTCAGTGTACTTTCCGCCGCGGTCAAAGTTGTACGATCCGCAGAAATAATCCTCGGTTCCGGTTCCGCAAATGGTAGGGAACTTGTCATCTCCGTCGATATAGAATTTGATCTCTCCTTCACCCCACAAGCCGTTGTTGTTCACACCCCAGGCCAGGTAAACGCCAACAAACTGCCCTTTTCCCTTTATGCCATCGGCAATGGTAAAGACCGAGGACTCATTCGGATTTGACCTGCGGTACTGTGCGTGAAAATAGGCCGCATCGGCAGGAACTTCGGTAAGAGTGTAATCGATCTGGTAATACAGGGTCATGGGATCGGCATCGTTGATGTTTTCCATGGTGATCCTGCATTTCTTCCGGAAGGGCATCGTCCAGTAACAATTGAAGGCACTGCCCGGATTGACGCATACCGCCAGGGAGCTAAGCGGGGCATATTCATTCCAGCCCATGCAGAAAAAGTCGGCTATCGGACATTCAACGGAAGGTTCTGTTTCATCATCCCAGTAAATACGGATAATCGTGAACCTCCAGTTTCCGGTAGGTGTCATCCAGATGTGCTGAATGGCGCCCGATCCGCTGATTTCGGCAATCGTAATGGTTTCCCCGGGCTGGATGCGGATATAAGGATTCACTTTCCACCCCTGACCCAGGTCACGGGCAGCATTATACGCATTGGCCTGGTTGGGTTTGTCTTTATCTTCCGGACGTGCCATCCCTCCCTTTCCCTTTTCCCCGGTGAAGTTCTCGGGACTGATAGACCGCGACTGTGCATTGGATAAACGGTAGAGGTTACCCATGTTCATTTCCAGCCCGTTAAAAGTTCCCTGCGCATAGGAAAGCCATGAAAACAGGCAGAAACAGGCGAATAAGGTCAGTTTTTTATTCATAATTTTATGGTTAATAGGTTTTACTATCTGTTAATTGTATCGGTAGTAGGCCTGACAGGCTCCTTCATTCGATACCATGCAGGTGCCAATGGGATTCACAGGCGTACAGACTTTGCCAAAAAGCAGGCATTCCACGGGTTTTTTTATCCCTTTCAGCACCTCACCGCAGATGCATCCCGGCGGCTCCACCGCCGGTTCCACATTTACCGCGATCTGCCGGATTGCGTCAAAGGCTGAAAATTCCTTCCGGATGGCCATGCCGCTGCCGGGTATGACCCCAAGTCCCCGCCACCAGTCATCGCAGGGTTCAAAAACTTCTTCCACCAGGGCTTTGGCTTTCAGGTTGCCTTCCGGGGTGACCACCCTTTTATATTGTATTTCAAGCTTTCGTTCATTGTTTTCCATCTGCTGAACAATCATGTAAATCGATTGAAGCAGGTCAACCGGTTCAAATCCGGATATTACGATCGATAAGGGGTATTT
>JAGDMB010000239.1 GCA_017860375.1 Bacteroidota bacterium
ATCCAGGATCTTGTGGATTCGAAAATCAACGAGAATACCAAAATGGTAGCCTACCTTTCGGCCGAGTTTTTGCCGGGACCCCACCTGGCCAATAACCTGGTATGCCTGGGCATATATGAGGAAACCCGGAAAGCGATGGAGCAGCTGGCAGTTGATCTGGATGAGGTGATGGCACAGGAGGAAGAACCCGGGTTGGGCAATGGCGGTCTGGGACGTCTTGCTTCCTGTTTTCTTGATTCGCTGGCCACCTTGTCGATCCCTGCTTTCGGCTATGGTATCCGGTATGAATTTGGGATCTTTGACCAGGAAATCCAAAACGGATGGCAGGTCGAAATCACCGATAAATGGCTGCGGTACGGAAATCCCTGGGAAATTGCAAAACCTGAGCTGAGCCAGGAAGTGTACTTTGGCGGAGTCACCGAATCCTATTATGACGAAAACGGGCGCTATTGTGTGAGATGGAAACCGGCACGGGTTATTAAAGGAGTGCCCTATGATACGCCTATCATTGGCTATGGCCATTGCCGCTGCAATAATATGCGCCTCTGGAAATCCGAGGCCATCGAATCTTTCGATTTCCAGGATTTTAATGTTGGGGATTATTATGCAGCCGTGGAAGAAAAAGTCTCCTCCGAAACCATTACCAAGGTGCTCTATCCGAATGACGATAAGGATTCCGGGAAACAGCTGCGGCTTATGCAGCAATACTTTTTTGTCTGCTGTTCTTTGAAGGACATGATCCGGCTTCATCTTTTGCTGAATGATGATATAGGCTCGTTTTACCAGCACTTTTCCGTGCAGATGAATGATACGCATCCTTCGATTGCCGTGGCAGAGCTCATGCGTCTGCTTATCGATGAACACGGAATGGATTGGGAAAGGGCGTGGGATATAACGGTGCATACCTTATCGTATACCAATCATACCCTGCTCCCTGAGGCTCTTGAAAAGTGGCAGCTCGACCTGTTCCGGAATTTATTGCCGCGGCATCTGGAGATCATCTTTGAGATTAACCAGCGATTCATGGATGCTGTCCGGGAAAAGTTTCCCGGTGATACGGATAAGCTGGCCCGTATGTCCATTGTCGATGAATCACAGGGAAAATATATTCGAATGGCCAATCTGGCCTGTGTCGGAAGTCACAGCATCAACGGGGTGGCAGCATTGCATACCGATCTGCTGAAAAAGTATCTCCTGCATGACTTTTACCAGCTCTGGCCGGATAAATTTCACAACGTAACCAATGGCGTAACCCCAAGGCGCTGGATACATGTCAGCAATCAGTCCCTGACCTCCCTGATAACGGAATACATCGGACCCCGCTGGCTCAAGGAATATCATTTTCACGTATCGGATATTGAAAAATTCAAAAGGGATGCTGCTTTTTGCGAAAAATGGCGAAAAGTCAAACAGCAGAACAAGGCAGTCCTGGCCACCTGGATTAAAAATAAAACAGGGATCGGTATCAGCACCGAATCCATGTTTGATATCCAGGTAAAGCGGATTCATGAATATAAACGGCAGCATCTGAATGTCCTGCATATCATCACCCTTTACAATCAGCTGCTGGATAATCCCGGATCCGATATTCCGGCCCGCACCTTTTTATTCGGAGGAAAATCGGCCCCGGGATATTTTATGGCCAAGCGGATCATTAAACTGATCAATGCGGTGGGCGACACCATCAATAACGACCGGTCAATAAACGACAGGCTCAAGGTGGTTTTTCTCCCTAACTTCAATGTCCAGACCGGACATTTTGTATACCCTGCGGCTGATCTGTCGGAACAAATATCCCTGGCTGGCAAGGAGGCCTCGGGAACCGGTAATATGAAATTCAGCATGAACGGCGCCCTGACGATCGGTACTCTGGATGGGGCGAATGTGGAAATCCGTGAACACGTGGGAGCCGAAAATTTCTTTTTATTCGGGCTCAGCACAAGTGATGTGTTTTCACTCAGATCGAACGGCTATAATCCGCGCGATTATTACGAGGGCAATTCCTCGCTGAAAAGGGTGATCGATCAGATTGCCTCCGGCTTCTTTTCCCATGGCGATACGGATTTGTTTCGCCCCCTGGTGGATTCCCTGCTTAACCGTGATGAATTTATGCTGCTGGCCGACTATCAGTCCTATGTGGAGAGCCAGGAATTGGCAAGCCGGGCTTATCTCGATACGGAAAAATGGACGTCCATGTCCATTCAGAACGCAGCCCGCATGGGTAACTTTTCTTCCGATTGTTCCATCATGGAATACGCCAGAAACATCACTCTTTTCGCGGAAGGTTATGCCATACAATTCAAGCTCATTCAGCACCGGTTCATAAATCTCCTTTTGCGTGGGGATATGAACTCCGGTTAGCCTGATCTGTCCCGTCAACAACATCTTAAGTGCGATGGCCAAAGGAAGTCCTACCGTTTTTGCCATGGCCGTATTCACCTGGTCATCACCGACAGCCACCATGGAAGATGTCCGCAACGTGGGTTCTTTCTTCCCGGATTCCTGGTAAATAAATTTATGCCACATCACAAGCATATCCTTATCGTCCTTTTCCAGGACCCACTTCCTGCAAATGATCTGCTCAAGAATCTGGGCCGGGGTTGCGTCTTTCAGCCCGATAACGGTGTCATCAAAAATTCCAAGCCACTCGAGCTTTTCACGGACATCGGAATCCTGATCGATGTGCATATACTGGTAAAGTTTTGTTTTTACCGGATCTTCCTTGCTATGGTAAAGGAATGAGTTAATAAATTGCTTGTACGTCATTTTCTCCGTATTCTGCATCGTGTAGCTGTCATCGGTAGCGCCCAGCTGAACAAATACATCCCAGGCACGGCAATATCCCGGTCTTCGCAAGGTTCCGCGGTATACGGTCGGCACATCCTGTAAACTGTATTTTTCAATATATTTCAGTGAATCGCGGTTGGCATACCCCTCAAATTTACCATACCCCTCGATGTCGATCACTTCAGTACGCCGGAATAACCGGTTATACGGTATATATTTATAGGTGCCCTCCTGGATAAAGCGTGCAGGTCCACCCTGACCGGCCAGCACCACATTTCGCGGATTCCAGGTGATTTTGTAATTCCAGGGATTATTATCGGATTCCGGTGCAATAAGACCGCCGGTGAAGGATTCAAAACACAATAACCGGTGTCCCTGTTCGCGGATATGATGAATTACCCGCATGGCTGACATATGATCAATGCCGGGATCAACACCCAGCTCATTCAGGAACAGAATACCCTGTGATTTGGCCTGGGCTGCCATTTCCGCTATTTCATTTGATTCATACGAGGCGGTAAGCATTGATTTTGAATATTTCAGGCAGGCCATTGCAACAAGGGGATGAAATCGGGCCGGCAACATTGACACAACCACATCCGCAGCCTGGACTTCCGCATGCAATTGCTGTTCGTTGAACACATCAAATGCGACTACCCGTGTAGACGGTAACACCTTTGTGAGCGCGGACTGAACATTGTGGGCACCCACCGTAATTTCCCAGCTGTATTTCTGAGAATTTTCTTCGAGGTAGCGGATGAGCACCGTAGAAGATCGCCCAACACCAAGGATAAGTATTTTTTTCATGGGAAAAAGAATTTATGAAGGTTTTAGAAATTAGTGGTTAGTACAATAATTAGTGTTTAGAAGCCGGTAATCAGGGGAAATGACTTTCGTTTATTATTTTCATTCATGATCAGGAATCAATGGTTCATTATTCATGGTTCATTTACCCAATCGGTAAGGTAATGGTATGTTTCCGTCAGCCTGCCGTTTTCAGCAATGGTCGCCCGTGCCAGTATTTCATCACGGTCACCGTGGAAAATCAGCGGAAAGATGTTTTTCATCAGATGATGGCCAAAATCTTCCGAAGCTTCTGCCGGAACTCCGCAAGGCAAATTGTCTATGGTCATCACCGTGATATGATCGGGATGGCTGAAAGCAGGTTCTTCTTTCCGCAGTTTGCGATTGAAATCATAATAAGGATCAGCAAAAGAGGTGGTCCTGATTGATGAAGGCAGGGATCCGTTTATATCGCATGTAATATCGGCAATTACCCTTATCCTGAAATTCGTATCCGACACCTGGTCTGCCGTGAACAGCAAAGGAGCCCGCGGATCCCAGAATGCCGCAGTGATCAGCATATCCGTCTTGTCACAGAACCGGATAAAATGACTTTCGTATTCAACGGGGGCCCTGAAGAAATGAAGAAGGTCAAAGGACTTTCCTGACCGATGCCGGTTGTATGCGTCAGGGCTAAGCTGAACATACACGGGTTTGTCTGCCTGCCTGTTGCCCAGGTATTCTTCCACACTGATCTTCGAAATGCCAAAAGCCTTCAGCATTTCCTCCGAGCCGCCGGCTACCCTTCCGTCACCGGTCAGCGCAATCCTCACCGGTGGGATTTTACACCGGGATGCCTGCTCCATCATATTGTTCAACGTATGACACTCCTGCGGCGGCAGCAATTCGGATAAACGGTTCCGTTTGCACAAAGCCCTGATGCCGGTATAGGTACCCACAAGGCCCGCCCACCGGCCAAATCCGATCATGCGCACCCCCCGGATATCGGTCAGGGTTTCATAGTCAACCAGCCGGATTTGTTTATCCAGAACCGATTGTAAAAGTGCTTTGTTGTGTTTTTGTTTCTTAATCGTATGGGAAAAAAAGAAATACGTCTTCCGCGGGATCAGATCACGGGGCATCACTTCCTTGATTCCCATAAGCACATCACACTCACTCAGGTCATGCTTAACCATGATGCCTTCCTTCTCATAGGCTGCATCACTGAAACATCTGCAGTCGCTGGGCTGAACCATTACCTGGATACCCGGGTATGTGTCCTCAACCTGTCTGCATTGTGCCGGCGACAGCGGTACCCTGTTATCAACAGGTGTTTTAGTCTCTCTGACGATTCCTATCTTCATATTACGCGATCTCTTCCATGCGATTAAATAGTAAACTCGATCCCCTGTGCCAGCGGCAATTCCGTACTGAAATTTACGGTGTTCGTCTGCCTTCGCATATAGGCTTTCCAGGCATCAGAACCGGATTCACGGCCGCCGCCGGTATCTTTTTCCCCTCCGAATGCTCCTCCTATCTCAGCTCCTGAGGTTCCGATATTCACGTTTGCAATGCCGCAGTCGGATCCTTTGTGCGAAAGGAAATTTTCTGCCTCCTGCAGGTCATTGGTAAAAATAGCGGATGATAAGCCCTGCGGAACGGCATTGTGGATCCGGATGGCCTCATCAAGGGTTCGGTACCGGATCAGGTAGAGCAGGGGAGCGAAGGTTTCTTCCTGTACGATGGAATACTGATTTTCTGCTTCGGCAAGGCAGGGGATCACGTAGCATCCTGACCTGCAATCGTTATTCTCCAGCGGGATTCCTCCATACAGAATCCTTCCTCCCTCCTCTTTTACTTTTTCAACGGCCCGGAAGAATTTTTCCGCAGCCTGCCTGTCGATCAGCGGCCCGACGTGGGTGGCTGAATCAAGCGGATTCCCGATCTTCAGGCTTCTGTATACCTTAACCAGGCGGTCGCTGAAATCATCGAAAAGCGATTCATGGAGGATGATCCGCCGGGTGGAAGTACACCGCTGTCCTGCCGTTCCTACTGCCCCGAAAACGGTGGCACGAAGGGCAAGGTCCATATTTGCCTTTGGAGTAATCACGATGGCATTGTTGCCTCCCAGCTCCAGGATCGTTCTTCCAAGACGCTCCCCGACAATGCGGCCAACCTGTTTGCCTGTAGCTGATGATCCGGTAAAGGATACAAGCGGAATATTTTTGTCGGAAAGCAGATCATTTCCCAGGTATTTTGAGCTGGTGGCCGCGAGGCTGAGCACGCCTTCCGGTACCTTATTATCGGCAAGGACTTTTGAAACGATCCTGTGCACGGCAATGGAACACAAAAGCACCTTGGATGAAGGCTTCCAGAGCACCACATCTCCGCATACCAGGGCGATCATGGCGTTCCATGACCATACGGCAACCGGAAAGTTAAAGGCTGAAACCACACCCACAATCCCTAACGGATGATATTGCTCATACATACGGTGCCCGGGACGTTCGGAATGCATGGTAAGACCATACAGCTGTCTTGAAAGGCCGACGGAAAAGTCACATATGTCAATCATCTCCTGGACTTCACCCATTCCTTCCTGCAGGATCTTGCCCATTTCCCAGCTGACCAGTTTGCCAAGCGGTTCTTTGAACCTGCGAAGTTCAGATCCTATCTGACGAACTATTTCTCCCCGCCGCGGGGCGGGAACCATCCTCCAGACCTTAAAAGCATCCCTGGCCTTTGAGACCAGTTCAATGTAATCCTCCCGTGTGCATTGTCGTATATCGGCGATGGGTCTTCCATCCACAGGCGAAACCGAGGTCAGGATTTCCCCTTTTGTTTCAATCCATTGAGTACCTGTACATGCGCCTGCATTCACCGGCTTGATTCCAAGCTGTTCAAGCGCGGCCTGGATTCCGTGTGGGTTGTTCATGATTTGAAGGTTTGAAAATTTGAAAATTCAAAGATTTGCATGTTCTGCTATGTTTTTTTTCTCTCCCGGGAGAGCTTGTCCCGGTTTATACTGTATATTTCACTTCGCTATCCAGTTCACCAGCCCTCCCTGGTTCAGGATTTGCAGCAATTTATCCGGCAAAGGACGGAAATGGAATTCCCGGCTGCCGATGGTAATCCGGCCAGCCGCCATATCGGTTTGCACTGCATCACCGGATGTATAGGCATTTACTGCATCGGGAACCACCAGTATGGGCAGTCCCTGGTTCACCGCCGAGCGGAAGAAAATACGGGAGACCGATTTTACCAGCACGGCCCTTATCCCCGCATATACCAGTCCCACCGCAGGGTGTTCCCGTGAACTGCCGCATCCGAAATTCTCCCCGCAGATC
>JAGDMB010000034.1 GCA_017860375.1 Bacteroidota bacterium
GCAAACGCATGATCCCAGGGAAGGATCAGCAAGGTGGTCCATTCAGGGGGAATGGTAAAAACAGATAAGGACTGTTTTACATTGGCCACGTAGTTTCCGTGGGTGAGCATAATTCCTTTGGGATCGGCTGTGGTGCCGGATGTATAACAAATATTGGCCAGGTCAGCTGACTCCATCGAATTCCATCGTTCTGCAAAGGCATCCGCGTGTGTTTTCAGGAATTCCTTTCCCGACTGCAGCAGGTCACCATAATAGATCTCATGGCTGTCATAGCTTTCCTTGGGATCCAGCAGGATGATCTTTTCAAGGGTTTCAATTTCCTTAAAAACAGGATTGACTTTTTTAGCCTGGTTTTTTGTCGTGATGACAAACCGGGCCCCGGAATGTTTCAACCTGAAAATGATTTCCGATGGTTCCGTAAGTTTGATCGAAAGCGGAATATTGACCGCCCCCGCATAAAAGATACCTATCTCGCAGATAACCCAGTCATTTCGCCCCTCAGAGAGAAGGGCAATACGGTCGCCCTTTTTTACGCCGATTTCGATCAGTCCGGCCCCGAATTGGTATACTTTTTCCTTAACCTCACGATAGGTTGCACCGCTGTATTTATTGTTCTTTTTTTCAAGCAGGTATACATTATCCGCGTATTTTTCAACGCATTCTTCAAAAAGGTGAATCAGGGTTTTCATAGTATGAAGGTTTCGATTAATCCACCAAAATAACAAAAAAAATCCGGACTAATTGATAATCCGGTCATTTTTAGCTGCTTCAACAAAAAGAGGAGAAAGGGCGAAAGATGATTGCCTGAATCAGGCTACCGCCTGGTTGCCTTTGGCATGGTGCACGGCAGGATTCAGCAAATGATCCATCCTCGAGAAAAGGTCGATGAGATTGATGGGTTTTGTTACATACCCGTCGCTTCCTGCTTTCATGCATTTTTCATATTCGTCGTTCATGGTATTGGCGGTTTGAACGATGATGGGAAGGTCGGGTTTAAATTTCCGGATACGCTTTATCACTTCCAGGCCGTCGAAAACAGGCAACTGGAGATCCGTTAAGACCAGATCGATATGGCTATAGAGCTGGCAGTACTCAACCGCCTGCTGACCGTTGATGGCCCATATAATATTTATATTGGTCTTGCGGGATAATACGAGTTCAATGTACCGAAAACTCATTTCGTCATCTTCAGCTACCAGAACCGTATGGTCTTTCCAGTTGTATTCCATTATAGGTGATAATTAATGATTTACTGTCTGTATATACGGTGTGCCTCTCTTGCAGGCAATAATTTATTGATGAAGGGATGATTTATTCCGATCAATGGAAAGAACCGTTTGACAAAAAATAATACGACTGCCCAATGACAGGGATTATTGTTTATTCGGCCTTTTTTTCGTACATTTTAAGAAAAACCATGGTCATGAAATCATCCTTTGATCCTGCCGAAAAAATCCAGAATTTGCTGCAATTCGGGGAGTTTGGAGGTGTCAATCCTTCCATTACCGATAGTTCTACCTTTACTTTTCTCGATCCGGTTACCATGTCGGAAACTTTTCTTGGACATACGGAAGGGTGTTTCTTGTATTCAAGGCACTGGAATCCAAGCAACAAATACCTGGCCGAAGCCTTGGCGGCCATGGAAGAAACCGAAAGTGCCTGGATAACCGCCTCGGGAATGGCAGCCATCACCTGTTCCATCCTCCAGCTTTGCCGTTCGGGAGATCATCTGATAACGAGCGTGACCACTTACGGAGGTACCTTTGCTTTTCTCCGGAACTACCTGCCCAAGTTCGATATTTCCGTAAGTTTCGTGGATATTACCTGTCTGGATGACGTGAAAAATGCCATCCGGCCGAATACAAAGCTCATCTATACCGAAACCGTTACAAATCCTTTGCTTCAGGTATCGGATATCCCTTCACTGGCGGCCATTGCAAAGGAAAATGGGATCCTGCTGATGGTGGACAATACTTTCAGCCCCATGATCATGTCTCCTGCCCGTTTGGGAGCCGATATTGTGGTATACAGCCTCACCAAATTCATCAACGGGAAGAATGACTGCGTAGCAGGGGCTATTTGTGGCACAAAAGCCTTTATTGAAGCGTTATCAAACGTAAATGACGGTACGGCTATGTTGCTTGGCCCCGTGCTCGATCCTTTGCGTTCTTCCAGTATCCTGAAAAACCTTCATACGCTTCATGTGAGAATGAAGCAGCATGGCCATAATGCCATGATCATGGCAAGCGGCCTTAAGGAGCTGGGTTTGAAAGTTTCCTATCCCGGTTTGCCCTCGCATCCGCAGCATGCATTATTCAATTCGATGATGAACACCGGATTTGGTTATGGGGGGATGATGATTCTCGATGTGGGCACAGTAGACCGTGCTTACGATCTTATGCGGATGATGCAGGCGGAAATGGTGGGCTATGTTGCCGTAAGCCTTGGGTATTACAAAACACTGTTCAGCAATTCAGGCAGAAGCACCTCATCCGAAGTGCCGGAAGATGTGCAGCGCAAAATGGGACTTTCGGAAGGGTTAATCCGCTTTTCGGTGGGTTTGGATAACGACATTGAAAAGTCATTGATGAAAGTAAAGAATTGTTTGACCAATCTGCATATAATTTGACAAAGGAATTGGTTGAAACCGGCCCCTGTTTTATCTTTGAATATTGTTTAATGAAACGAATGAAAATATGAAAAAAAGAATCTCATTTCTGATAGTAACGGGTATGTTGTTTGCTGTTTTCGCATGCGAGGATCTGCTGAATAAGGTAGGGGTAACGATTAACTCAGACTATACAACGATCGATTTCACAGTAAATCCGGATCAGGCGGGAACTTATTTTGAAACGGTTCAGGTGGTTGATTCTGACCTCGACAGTTTAATAGAAGCAGAAGGTCAGAATGTGGGTGAGGTGAATTCTGTGAAAATAAAGGATGCCAGCATTCAGGTCATGGATGGGGGAAACCTCGATCCCTTTGAATCCTTTCTGCTTACCCTTGAAGCACCGGGTAAAGCTGTTGTTACGATAGCCGAAGTTACTTCCGTATCAACAGGATTAACCGAGATCGCTCTTATCAATGAAGAGGTAGATCTCACAGATTATCTGAAATCGGATCAATACACAATAAAGGTTAAAACTGTACTTGATCAGGATTTGGAGACGCCCAGAAATCTAAGGGCTAAGGTACGCTTTGAAATTAAAGTTGGCCTTTAAGCTACAGGCCAGTACCTTCATTTGAAGTTTTTCCCGGTGGACTTCCACCGGGTTTTTTATGCGTGAGACTCAAATTTCAAATACACATGTGGCGAAAGTTGGGGCTCCCGGGTACGCGGGACCCTGGCCTGCTAACCCGTGATTTCCGCCCCAAAGGCTGTTGCAAAGCCACGCCCGGGTAAAAAGGTGCAACGATGCATCCGGCACCGAACAAAAGCAGGATGTGAATTGTTGTCATGGATAATAACCTAATAAGAGGAAAACTATGGCATATACTTTACAACCGGGAGAAAATGCGCGGGATTTCAGGCTTCCTGCCACAAACGGAAAAATTTACAGCCTGACTGATTTTAAGGAATATCCTTTCCTGGTGGTTTTTTTCACCTGCAATCATTGTCCCTATGTGCTCGGATCGGATGAGACCACTCGCGAAACTGCACTAAAATTCAAACCCCTGGGAGTTACATTTGTAGCCATCAATGCAAACAGTGCAAATACTTATCCGGAAGATGATTTTACCCACATGGTAAAACGCATGGAGGAGAAAAAGTTCCCGTGGATATACCTCCATGATGCATCGCAGGAAACGGCACTGGCATATGGAGCATTGCGCACTCCTCACTTTTTTGTTTTCAATGAAGACCGTGCACTGGTTTATACAGGACGCGGTGTTGACAATCCCAGGGATGTTTCACAAATGAAAGTAAATGACCTTGACAGGGTACTTACAGAACTGACTTCGGGGGAAAAAATAAGCATTTCAATGACCAATCCTGTTGGCTGCACCATCAAATGGGAGGGAAAGGACAAGCACTGGATGCCGGCAGATGCCAGGGATCTGATGTAAAAAAAGTGACCCTCTTCAACCTTCATTCTTAAATCCGCGGAAATATTTCATGAATTGTACTCTTTCAAAGGCGGCAGGATTAAGGCTTTTCGATTGACTTAACCGGCCTTTGAACTGATCGATGGATTGAAATCCCTTTTTGTTCATCCAGTTCTCCAGGTCCTCCAGCATGACTTGAATACAATCCGTGCCATTCTTGTAGACAGTGGAAGCGATTTCAACTGCATCTGCACCGACCAGTAGCTGCTTGATCAGACCATTGCCATCGTGGACACCTGTGGATGCCGCCAGGCTGCAGTTAACCCTGCCTGCCATAATACCGATCCATCGCAGGGAATGGTAAATGTCAGACGGACTGCTCAGCACAGCATTGGAAGTAAATTCAAAAGTCTCAATATCAATATCGGGGTTGTAAAACCGGTTGAACAATACCAGACCTTTTATTCCGGTCTGCGAAATTTTTTGCAGAAAGGAGGCCAGGTTGGAAAAATAGTAGCTGAGCTTGACAATAACCGGTATATGAACCTGCTTCAGGACTTCGCGAATAATATCAAAATAATTCTTTTCGTTTTCTTCGGCACTGCGCTGCATATCGCTTGGCAAAACAAAAATGTTCAGTTCAAGGGCACTGGCTCCGGCCTTTTCAATTTCTTTCGGGAAATAGGTCCAATGCGCCGGTGTAAGGCAATTGATACTGCCAATTACCGGTATGGAAACCGATCTTCTGGCCATTTCAATCTGACGGATATACCGAACCGTGTTTTCCTCAGGGCCTTCATAAAAATCATAATAATCGACTGTTTCGGGGTAGAGAAAGTCCTCGGCATTCATCCGGTTGAGATTGGCATTCATTTCACTGAGGATCTCTTCTTCAAAAAGTGACTTAAGCACAATGGCTGCGGCTCCCTTTTTTTCGAGACCGATGATGTTCTCTGCGGAATCAGAGAGTCCGGAACTTCCTATGATTATGGGATTTTTAAGCTGTAGACCGGCAAAAACCGTAGACAGATCTGCCATAGACTTGTAGATTTGAAGGTGTATTTTTCTGTATTAAAGGTAGTAATAAAAACTTATTAACAAACGCTTTACGCTATGTTGTCCGTCGTATTTTTCTTTATTCCGGCGTTATTAACAATATTAAGTGGTTTTGATGATGGTCTTTTCCTATCTTCGCATAACTTTGAACAAGTTGCTAACTCTATTTATTACTCCAATGAAAAGAATACTACTAGCATCTCTCGTTATTTTACTGGTAATGCCGTCCTGCAAGTTTATCAAAACCAAAATCCTTTCAAAGAAAGTGGATACACTTTCGGTTTTCAATGATACGCTTGCCCATGAACAGATCGATACGGCATTTCGGCAGGAGACAGCGAACTACGTTCAACCGGAATTACAGGCTACGGTGGGCGCAAATCAAGACAGGCCAGCCTCCTCCTTGACTGACGCGCAATTTTATATGATCGTGGGCTGTTTTACTGTTCCTGAAAATGCCAGCAAATATGCTGAAAAAATCAGGAGTATGGGCTATGAAGGCGAGGTCATACCCGGTCATGACGGTTATCAGATGGTGACTGCAAAATCGTACGGCAATTTCAAGTCGAGTATTGCAGAAATTGATCAGTTCCGTTCGGATGTCACCCCAAACGCATGGGTATTTGTTAAGAAATAGTGTGGCCTGATACCAACACCGGCCCTGATTTTAAACCGTCAACCCGGATTTTAATTACGAGTTACCCGTCATGATGAAAAGCGGCTGAAACTCGAAGCTTTTATAATGAGGCCTCAGTCGTTCGATGTTGTAATACCGTTTGACATCCACCACTTTATTGGTACTGGTAACCACATCAATCGGCGCATTATCATAACGGCCGTTCCGCAATACCACAAGTCTTCCGTGAATACCTTTCAGGATCAGGTCAAGGGCCAGATTCCCGTATGCCATAGGGACGATGGAATCGATGGCATCAGGATCGCCTCCCCTTACCAGGTAGCCAAGTTGCTGATAAATGGTATTGACCTTTTTACCCTTGTTGTAGGCGGGAGAGAATTCCTTGATTTTATCCGATACAAGCTCGCCGATGCCTCCAAGTTTACCGTGTCCGAATGCATCTTTTTCCCCCGACCGGAACATCATGTCTTTGGAACCGGAGATCATGGCTCCTTCAGAAACCAGCACGACCGAATATTTGCTTGGATTTTTCTCGCGGTCTTCAAGCAAAAGCCTGGTCAGCAATTCGGCATCGAATTTATATTCCGGTATAACACAACGGTTTGCCGCACCTGCCATGGTGGGCAACATAGCCGTGAAGCCGGCATACCGGCCGAATACTTCCAGCACAAGAATCCGTTCGTGCGAACCTGCTGATGTCCGGAGCGTGTTGCACATCTGTATCGTGCGGGTGACGCAGGTGCTGAAACCAATGCAATAGTCGGTTCCGGGCACATCGTTATCCATGGTTTTCGGTATGGCAACGACTTTAACGCCTTCTGCATATAACCTGACTCCGTAAGTAAGTGTATCGTCACCCCCGATGGGTATTAAATAATCCACACCGAGAAATTCCAGGTTCTTTATTACCTCATCCGTAAGGTCATTTACTTCATTTTTATATTTGTCACGGTATTGTTCCGGCACCTCCGATTTTATCACATGGCTGGGACGGGTGCGGGAGGTATGCAGGAAAGTTCCGCCGGTTCTTCCGGCCTTATTCACAAGTTCCTCCGTTAATTCAATATACTTTTCACTGTTATCGGCTTTCTTATCCCTTACCAATTCCGTTATGCCCGCCCATCCTCTTCTAAGGCCTATTACCTGATATCCTTCCCTGAGGGCCCGGATGGTAATAGCCCGGATAGCAGGATTCAACCCGGGTACGTCTCCACCTCCGGTGAGAATCGCAATAGTGCCTTTTTTCTTTTTTACTGTAGTCATGGCAGTAGGTGTTTTGATAAATGACGCGGAACCAATAGTTAAAGATATTCATTTTACCATTAAAAAAAAAGCCCCGTATTAAGGGGCTTTCCATTCACCATTCCAGGATTTTTTTAAAGTCGTATTCATCGGGATCATCCACATATTTGCGGGCTGCCTTGTAATCATTCTTTGTAATATAATGCAGGTTGTTGTCAAATATAAGCCTTACCCTTTCGGAGTCGATGTTGACAAGACGGGGTCTTACCTTCCCCCGTTCATCTTCCACATCTTTCAGGTAAAGGGGCTCCACATCGCCTTTATGGTTCTGAATGATCATGCAACCGGTCTTGCCTTCTTTAAAGAGTTTATAGGTTCCTGTACCCAGCATGGTCGCATAGGAAAGATCGTAGGCAATCGGCCGGATGCAGCGGAGTTCATAACCGATTTCATTCGGCCGGCTGCGTACCGTCAGGTCGAGCTTTTTCAGTTTTCGCTGTACAAGCAAATTAAATATATGGGCTTTGCTGACGTTGCCGAGCTCGGGATGGCCGTGTTCATCATACGTGAAATTGATCCCGGTTCCTTCAATTTCCTCATCGCTCATAAAATGGAACACCCCTTCGCTGATAATGGCGACCCCATATTCAATTCCCAGCAACTTGCGTTTTATCATGGAGGAAATGACCAGCCGTGTGATCTTATCAAAAGTAATTTTGGTCAAATGGAACATTTCGGGAATGATGATCATGGGGAAATGACAGGCTGTGCCAATACCAAAGGCCAGGTGGCCTGCTTCACGGCCCATGGCTGAAACAACAAACCAGTTGCCGCTGGTACGTGCATCTTCGTATATGGTGGTGCCGATCCTTACCCCTTCTTCCTTCGCCGAGTGATATCCGAACGTGGGAATTCCTTCCGGAAGGGGCAGATCGTTATCAATGGTTTTTGGAACATGAATATTGGCAACCTTCAGCTTGTTATTTGCAAGGAACTTGCTGAGACGGTTTGCCGTTGATGCGGTGTCGTCGCCGCCGATCGTCACCAGTAATTTTATATTGTTGTTGACAAAGAAGTCGGTTTTGAACTCTTCGTCCTTTGGTTTGTAACGGCTCATTTTAAGGGCCGATCCACCGCGGCTGTATATACTGTCGGCAAACGTGAAATCGAGTATCTCCGTATTGGGTTTATCGGTGAAGATCGTCTTGTATCCTTCGTGGATACCGATTACGTTATAACCGGCATTCAGAAAGACTTTTGTGACCGAACCGACAACGGTGTTAATGCCGGGGGCAGGCCCGCCAGCACAAAGAATAGCAATGGATTCTTTCATATATAAAATAGATTATCAGTTAATTGACCAGTTAAATGAATTCATGAATTTGCGTGACAAATATGGAATTATATTTTTAAAAAGTAAGCATTTGGGCATAAAATGTCGCTTATCATAGTGTGATAAAATAATTCTCCTATATTTGGGGTCATAAAAATTTTGTCATGTCAACTATGTCACTATCCTTTCGGGAGAACAAAGCTTTGCGCTGGGGAATTCTGTTGCTCATCAGTTTTGTAATGGCGGCCAACTATTATTTTTATGATGCCCTTTCACCCCTGAAACAAAAAATGGGAGAAGTGCTTGGATTCTCTTCATCGGATTTTGGATTTTTTATTGCAGCCTATTCTTTGCCGAATGTTTTTCTGCTCATGTCGGTGTTGGGTGGAATGATCGCTGACCGGTTTGGCATCCGCATCACCGGCTTTTTATTTGTCTTATTTATGTTTATCGGCGCGTGCGTTACCTGGTATGGTGCTTCCGCCTATTTTAACGCGGGAGGCTTTGGTTACGACTTCATGGGTTCTTTTTGGAAAAGCAAATCACCTGCTTTGAAAGTCATGTCACTGGGTTATTTCATTTTCGGGCTGGGAGCCGAAACCAGTATTGTCGTAATTACCAAAACGGTTGTGAAATGGTTCAAAGGAAAGGAAATTGCCTTTGCGCTTGGAATAAACCTGGCCATAGCCCGTTTGGGAGCGGCCATGTCCCTGATTGTTACTCCCCAGCTTATGGAACCGAAATGGACAACCCCGATATGGTTCGGGGCCTTGCTGCTGGGTATAGGTTTCCTTCTCTTTGTTCTCTATATGGGATTTGACCTTCGTTTCGACCGCCGTGAAAAGGAAATATCCGTAGAGGTGGAAGAACCATTTCGTCTGAAGGATATCAAGCTGCTGCTTACCAACCGGTCCTTTATATACATCGCCCTCCTTTGCGTAACTTTCTATTCGGCGGTGTTCCCTTTCATGAAATATGCGCCTGACCTGCTTCAGAACAAGTTTTCTTTCAGTGAGAAACTAAGCGGCATCATCAGCTCATCGGTATATTTTGGCACCATTCTTTTCACCCCGCTGTTTGGATGGTTTACCGACACGAAAGGAAAAAGTGCCAGTGTAATGGTGTATGGATCCCTTCTGCTGGTCCTTGTACACCTTATCCTTTCCCTCACCAGCCTGACTCCTATTATCCCCATGGTCATGCTGGGCATTGCCTTTTCATTGATCCCTGCGGCAATGTGGCCTTCGGTGACAAAAATAGTCACACAGAGCCGCATTGGAACCGCATACGGATTAATGTTCTCTATTCAGAATCTGGGATTATGGGGCTTCGCCCTTCTGATCGGCATGGTACTCGACAAATCAAACCCGGGCATTACGGCTGATATGGTAAGAGCAGGGGTAGCGAAACTCGATTATACCAATCCCATACTCATGCTGGCAGGACTGGGATTACTCGGTATGGTATTTGCCTTTCTGTTAAAGCGGGAGGACAAAGTGAGCGGGTACGGGCTGGAGTTACCGAATAAGAAATAGAGCCAAGAGCCAAGAACCAAGAACCAAGAACCAAGAACCAAGAGCCAAGAACCAAGAGCCAAGAACCAAGAGCCAAGAACCAAGAGCCAAGAACCAAGAACCAAGAACCAAGAACCAAGAACCAAGAGCCAAGATTCTTTAATAGTTTACAGATTGAAAATTTTTCCGATTACCCAATACCAGTGACTTATCTCTTCCGGAACAAAATCTGATTCCGGTCGGGACCCAGGGATACAATGGTAACCGGTATCCCGGTTTCTTTCTCGATAAAGGCAATATAATCGGCCAGTTCCCCTGGCATCGCTGAGGCATTTGTCACCTTTGAAACATCACATTTCCATCCTTTTTTTTCCACATACACGGGTTCAAGAATATCGTTCAGGTCATGTGGAAACAATGCAGTTTCACCCTCTTTCACCTTGTATTTGACCGCAACTTTTATGGTATCAAAATCCGAGAGCACATCTGCTTTTGTCATATAAAGCTGGGTGACTCCGTTGATCATGATGGAATACTTAAGGGCTACCAGGTCAAGCCAGCCGCAGCGTCTTGGCCTGCCCGTTGTGGCTCCGAATTCATGTCCGATTTTCCGCAGCGTACTGCCGGTATCATTGTCCTGTTCGGTAGGAAATGGGCCTGAACCCACCCGCGTGCAATAGGCTTTAAATACACCCAGCACCTCTCCGATCCTTGAAGGAGCCAGTCCAAGTCCCGTACAGGCTCCTGCGCATATGGTGCTGGATGAGGTCACATAAGGATAAGAACCGAAATCAATATCCAGCATGGTCCCCTGCGCCCCTTCGGCCAGCACTTTCTTTCCTTTGCTGAGCTGTTCGTTTATAAATATTTCACTGTCAATGAATTCAAATTTTCTGATTTCTTCGATTCCCTCAAACCAGGCATCTTCCTGTTCTTCAATGTTATATGGATAATCATAAAGCTTCAGCAGTTCCTTGTGCTTCTCCTTCAGAAAGCGGTATTTTTCAGTAAAGTCCCTGGTAGCTATATCCCCCACGCGCAATCCGTTCCGGCCTGTTTTATCCATATAAGTGGGACCAATCCCTTTCAGCGTGGAACCGATCTTGGTTTGTCCCTTTGCCGCTTCGGAAGCTGCATCGAGAATGCGGTGGGAAGGCAAAATTAAATGGGCTTTCTTTGAAATCAGCAAATTGTTCTTTAATACTACATCCAGGGCTGTGATGGCTTCCACTTCCTTTTTGAATACCACCGGGTCAATGACCACACCATTGCCAATAATATTCAACTGGCCGGGACGAAAGATTCCGGAAGGGATGGTATGGAGGACGTGTTTAATATCATTGAATTCCAGCGTATGTCCGGCATTGGGCCCTCCCTGAAAACGGGCAACAATATCGTATTCAGGTGTCAGTACATCCACAATTTTTCCCTTGCCTTCATCGCCCCACTGAAGGCCTAATAAAACATCTGCTTTCATTAAATAACAGGATTTGAATTTTTCACGCGCAAGGTACAAAATATTTCCTGATTTTGCAGCACGAAAGAATATTATGTGGTTCTCTCAGATCGCACGGATGACGCAGGTTTTCTTAAAAGTACAGTGCGAATTCTTACAGGACTCAGAAAACCTTTTTTCTTTTTTCGGTTGTCCCTTTTTTCCTGCCATAAATGTAAAGGGAGTGGTGACTGGGGATAAACCCGTTCAGTTCACAGGCTGTGTTGATGATTTCCTGCATGCGGGGATCACAGAATTCAATAACGGTGCCGTTCTCAATGTCAATCAGGTGATCGTGCTGAATACAATGATAGGCTTTTTCGAACTGGGCAATGTTCTTGCCGAACTGATGCTTCACCACGAGGTTGCAGTCAAGCAGCAATTCAATGGTATTATACAACGTGGCCCGGCTCACCCTGTAATTTTTATTCTTCATCATAACATACAGGGTCTCGATGTCAAAATGACCGCTGTTTTCATAAATTTCATCCAGAATTGCATACCGTTCCGGTGTCTTACGGTGTCCTTTTTTCTCGAGATAATCCGTAAAGATCATTTTGACCGTATTCTTTGTTTCAGCAGAAACCATATAAAATCCGTATTAAGAGACGAATGACTAAATTATTAAAATTCCGGTTACGGAGTATTTTTATTTAATCTAAATTATTATAACAAATGAAAGGGGGTAAAGTTGCATGTGCAGCAGGCGGAAAAGATCTTGATTGTCCTGTAGGCGGAACCGCTCACAGGGACCCGGAACCGCAGAAAACACAGATCCGGGAAAGCAGCATTACCGGGCAGGAAACAGAAAAGAAAAAGATTTTTTTCAGGCATATCCTTTGGTAATGAAAGAGGGCACGCATGACGGTCAGGGCTTAACAATTACTATCCTGTCGACTGGCTGGCCCGGTGAACTTACCGCATAAAATTCCACAATCAATTTTTCTTTGGTTGCGATGGCTTTGACGGCTCCATAGTCACCGCTATAACAGAAGACAGAAAACAAGTCGGAAGACAAAGCAGAAGGATTGCATCCATATATTGATCTGCCACCCAATCCGTTAACAATGTAATGGGTCCCTTCTTCCTTTTTCTTTTCGATCCTTTCATACACATGATCGTGTCCGGTAAGGAGTACATCAACGCCCAGGGCGTAATAATCCCATTGCGTCCCTTCAAAGCTGCCATGTGCCGATACGGAATAGGGGGAATGATGGAAAAAAACAATACGAAACGGGCTGAGGGAAACCGCAAGCTGCTGTTCCAGCCAGACTTTTTGTTCGGCCAGATCTCCCTCTACTGTATTAAGCGAAAAAAAAGCAACGGGTCCCCATGAAAATTTATAATAACTTTCCTTTCCGGGAAGCGTGAAATAATTATAATACGGGATCAATCCATCCTTATTGGCGGCATCATGATTTCCCGGTGTCGGGAAAAAACGGTTAATGCCTTCTTCAAAGGCTTTGCCGTTGCACCTGAATTCCGGCGGGGCATCATAATTATAAATGTAATCACCGTAATATTGGCTGATATTCTCAATCAG
>JAGDMB010000035.1 GCA_017860375.1 Bacteroidota bacterium
ACACACTGGAGACCCGCACTTTTACTTTTATCCAGGCTATTCCTGCCGGTTTTACGATGGCCAAAGACAAACTGGGATTTTATATCAAACAGTTTAAAATATTGTTTGATTTTAAAACGGAAGCATACAAAGGACTGGGTGGATTCGGCACCATCGGAGGCCTTTTCCCGAAAACCTGGGAGTGGGAAGCCTTTTGGGAAATAACAGCCTTTTTGTCGCTCATCCTGGCTTTTATGAATGTATTGCCGATTCCGGCGCTGGACGGAGGTCATGTGGCCTTCCTTTTCTACGAGATCGTAACGGGACGGAAGCCCAGTGATAAATTCCTCGAATATGCCCAGATCGCCGGCATGATACTGGTGCTGGGCCTGGTGCTGGTGGCGAACCTGAATGATATACTATACTGGATTGGAAACAAATGACATTTTTATTCACCAAATCAGCCTGAGGATTCATAAATAATGCATAACTTTACCATAAAATAACCAGATTATGATCAACCATACATTGCTTTTTTCCCTGGGTCCCACGGAAATCATATTAATAGTTGCCGTTGTGCTGCTGTTATTCGGGGGCAGAAAAATACCCGAACTTATGAAAGGACTCGGACAGGGTATGCGTGAATTCAAGAAAGCTACCAAGGCAGATGCGGATGACTTCGGTGATAAAAATACCCTGGAAAACAGCAAGCAAAAATAAATTATGCCGGAATAAGAACCTGCCTGTCATTTTATACATGACGGGCTTTTTTATTCGTGAGACTCAAATTTCAGGAGTTTTTCGAACTGAAATTTGTAAGTCGAATCCCGCTTTTAGCGGGACCGAAGGCGGAGGGTTTCATACCCGTGATTAAAATGATTCGTGTTATTTTAACGGAAAGAAAAGAACAGAAAAAATTTGTGGAATTCGGTCAGGCAATCTTGAATGCACAAGACTTATTTATTGGCACAAATTTACATTCAGTAAGGCAATGCGGATTTTCAAAGTAATCGGTTCATTGGTTTTTATGGTTCTTGTCCTGGCAGGATTTGATGAAGGTGATCCTGTTTGTGTTCAGAACGCAAAGGACAACCCGGACACTATTCCGCGTTATCCCGACCTGTATTATGAAATCAGGATTTCGGAGCTGAACAAAACCTCACCGGTTGCCCTTGATTTCAATCCTTATGTTAAGGCTTACATTGAGCTTTATACGATCCAGCGTCGCAAAGAACTAGCCACCCTGATAGGTCTTTCGCAGCTGTATTTTCCTATCTTTGATGAAGCCCTTGACCGCAATGCCCTTCCGTTGGAATTAAAATACCTCACCATAGTGGAATCAGGCCTAAATCCAATGGCCGTCTCAAAATCGGGTGCCGTCGGGCTATGGCAATTCCTGATGACGACCAGTGGCATGTTTGATCTTACCGTCAATTCCTATGTGGATGAACGCAGGGATCCGGTTAAATCCACCGAAGCTGCCTGCCGGTACCTTCAGTATCTTTACGGCACGTTTCATGACTGGCATCTGGTGATGGCATCTTATAACGGCGGTCCCGGCGAAACACGCAAAGCCATTGAACGAAGCGGCGGTGAGACCGATTACTGGAAGATACGACCCTTTCTCTCGGAACAGGCACAGAATTATGTTCCGGCCTTCATTGCCATGGTATACATAATGAACCATTACGCGGATCACAACATCGTGCCGGTTCCTCCCTCCTATACCTATCGTCATCTGGATACCCTGCATATCCGGTATGCCGTATCCTTTAAGCAGATTTCGGAAAGGATCGGTCTGCCTGTCGAGCACATCCGTTTCCTGAATCCTGTATACAAAAGAGATTATATCCCTGAGATGGGATATCCCGCCGTACTTATTCTTCCGGAAGACAAGATACCGGTTTACCTGCAAAATGAAGTCAACATCCTTGGAACCTATTCTGAACCGCTGAATTATAATGCCATGGTAAAAAACGCGGGCAGCACCGAAAATAAGAACAGGATTGTGCATGTTGTTGAAAAAGGCGATTATTTTCATAAGATTGCCCTGAAATACGGATGCACCATAGAAAATATCAAAGCCTGGAACAATCTTGACAGCCTGTCGCTTGTACCGGGTCAGAAACTGACCATCTGGGTGGACAAGAACTTCCAGCAACCCTAACCTTTGCGGTTTAAGCCGCTTTTCAGAAAGCCCTGACTTTTATCGATTCCCCTGCAATAATTTATCTAAATTGTTACCTTTACATGCGTCAATTATTCTGTATGGATTTAAACAAGGATGAACATTCATGAAAGGTGACAAAATTGTGGTTGGAATAACCCAGGGCGATATCAATGGAATTGGTTATGAGGTTATTATAAAGACACTCTCCGACAGCCGGATCTATGATTTCTGTATACCGGTGGTGTACGGTTCCCCCAAAGTAGCTGCCTACCACCGGAAAGCGCTGAATCTTGAGAATTTCAGTTTCAATACCATTCGGGGTGTGGAAGAGGCAAGCGCAAAAAGAGCCAGTATAATTAACTGCACCGATGATACGGTGAGGGTGGAACTGGGAAAATCAACACCCATAGCCGGAGAGGCCTCCTACAAGGCATTGGAGGCAGCAGCACAGGACCTTGCTCATCATAAGATCGATGCTCTGGTGACCGCTCCCATCAATAAATCGAACATACAATCCGAAAAATTTCAGTATGCCGGTCATACTGAATTTCTTGAGGCGCAGTTTGGTTCAGGGGGAGTGCTGATGGTAATGATCAATGATCTCTTCCGAATCGGCGTAGTCACTACCCATGTGCCTATTAACAAAATAACCGAGTATATCACCAAAGATTCCGTCCTGAACAAACTAAGGATACTGCATCGCTCGCTTTTAATTGATTTTCGGATAACGCATCCCCGCATTGCAATCCTTGGGCTGAATCCGCATGCCGGAGATGAAGGCCTTCTGGGAGAAGAAGAGCAAAAGGAGATTATTCCTGCTTTGGAAGCTGCCCGGGCAGAAAGCGTGTCGGTTTTCGGACCCTTCCCTGCGGATGGGTTCTTTGGGGCCGGCATGTATAAGAAATTTGATGCAATCCTGGCCATGTATCATGATCAGGGCTTGATACCTTTCAAAGCGCTGACCGAAGAAGGAGGTGTCAACTTTACGGCCGGATTGCCCATCGTCAGAACCTCTCCTTCCCACGGAACGGCATTCGACATTGCCGGTAAAGGGGAAGCCTCATCCGATTCTTTCAGAAAAGCCCTGTATATGGCATGCGATGTTTTCAGGAACCGGAAAGAGCATGCGGAAATTTCCGGTAATCCTTTGAAACCGTTTGATGGGTCGGAACTTTAAAACAGTCGATTTTACTCACGATACAGGTCATCAAGGCCGTGTCACAAAATAGCGTTTTCATTCAGCATCTATGTTTGAATACATAAAAGGCACAATCATTGAAAAGAATCCGGCCTATTGCATCATAGAAACCGGAGGTATCGGATATTTTATCAATATTTCCCTGACGACATACGGGCAGATACAGCACCTGGAACAATGCAAACTATTATTGCATCAGGTCATTCGTGAAGATGCACACCTGTTGTTCGGTTTTTTTTCCTTTCAGGAAAGAGAATTATTCCGTCAGCTCATCACGGTGTCGGGAATTGGGGCAAATACCGGTCGGATGATGCTGTCGTCGCTGAAACCGGATGAATTACGCAGTACTATCGCTACAGGAAATACCGCTGTTTTACAAAGCATTAAAGGGATTGGGCTTAAAACAGCACAGCGGATCATCGTGGAACTCAGGGATAAAGTATTGCGAACAGGCCATTCCGAAGAAATAGTTTTTCTTCAAAACAATACAATAAAAGATGAAGCGTTATCTGCATTGGTAACATTGGGGTTTTCAAAGAATGCTGTGGAGAAGGTCATAACGGGAATTTTGTTGACTGACAAAACGGTTACCCTTGAAGAGCTGATAAAAAAAGCATTGAAACAATTATAAAATTTAATATTCCGGGATTTGCTTTACGGGTCAGAAAGAAATAAATGCAATGCCGGGTCGATACGGCCTTTCCCTTTTCTGCTTGCCGGAATCTTTCTTTTCTTTCTGGCTGAATCAAGCGGTCTGGCACAGGTAAACAACAACGATACCATAAAGCTTCCGTATCCTTTTACGGATGAAATCCGGTATCCTTTCTCCACCTCGGGGATTTATTCGCCCCTGATCCTTGGAAATCCGGCCAATGTGGAATCAAAAGTAGTATTTGATCCCGTAACCAACCAGTACGTTTTTTCCGAAACGGTTGGGAAAATTAACTTCCGGCCTCCTTCTTCCATGTCAATGAAGGAGTATCTCGACTATGACACAAAGACCTCGATGAGTGACTACTGGATTCAGAAGGCCAGGGAATCGGCGGAAGGCAAAACCTCGCCCCTGCTCGCGAATTTTCAGCTGGGGGAAACCTTTGATAAGATTTTCGGAACCGATGCCATAAACATTATACCACAAGGCTCCGCCGAGCTTATTTTCGGATACAACGTCTCGTATACTGAAAATCCTGCCCTATCGGAGCGCAACCGGAGCAACGGATCCTTTATATTCAAGGAGAAGATACAGATGAACGTCACCGGTACCATCGGTGACAAAATGCAGGTGGGTATCAATTACAATACCGAAGCCACCTTTGATTTTGAGAACAAGACCAAGCTTGAATATACCGGCAAGGAGGATGAGATCATAAAAAAGATAGAAGCCGGCAATGTCTCCTTCAATGTACCCGGAACCCTTATATCGGGCAGCCAGAGCCTTTTCGGCCTGAAAACCGATCTGCAGTTCGGGAAGTTGTTCGTGAGCTCCGTGATCAGCCATCAACGGGGTCAGTCACAGGTGGTGGAAGTCAAAGGCGGTGCCCAGGTGAACGAATTCGAAGTGAACGTCGATGAATACGATGCCAACCGGCATTTTTTCCTTTCGCATTTCTTCAGGGACAACTACAACGATTGGATGAATATGCTTCCGTATATCAATTCGGGAGTAAGGATTGAACAAATTGAAGTTTGGATAACCAACAAGACCAGCGAATTCGACAAGGACAACCGAAATATTCTTTCCTTGATGGACCTCGGTGAAACCTACGGACCCGACAATGAGCCCAATTTTTTCGGAGACCCCCAACTCATCCAGCCGCAGCAACTTATGAACGCGCCGGTTAGCAATGAGGCAAATAACCTGTATTCCACCATCACCAACCAATACGATGCCATCCGCGATTTCAAGTCTATTGCAGAGACCCTTAAAGGACTTGAACAAGCCTATGGCTTTTACAGCGGAAAGGATTTTGAAAAGCTTGAAAATGCCCGGAGGCTGAAGGAAAATGAATATACGCTCAACCGCGAACTGGGCTATATCTCCCTGAACTCATCCCTCCGGTCGGATGAAGTGCTGGCTGTGTCCTATGTATATACATACCGGGGCAAGACCTACCAGGTGGGTGAGTTATCCACCGGCGGGGTGAGCTATCCTAAAACCCTGGTAGTAAAACTTCTCAAAGGAACCAGCCTTACGCCAAAACTCGGCACCTGGGATCTGATGATGAAGAATGTATATTCACTTGGCGCGTACCAGGTTTCTCAGCAGGATTTTGTGCTGGACGTCCTTTACCGCAAGGATGAGACAGGTGTGCCGGTGAATTTCATAGCGGAGAATTCTGCCGATTCGGCATTTAACAATCAGATCCTGTTGAAAGTTTTGAATCTCGATAACCTTGATTCACGCAATGAACCCAATCCGGATGGCCGTTTTGACTTCGTGGAGGGAGTCACCATTATCGCCAGGGACGGCCGTGTTTTTCTGCCCCAGCTGGAACCCTTCGGATCGGATATGCGGAAAACGATTACCGGGGGTGATGTGAGCAAAAACAAGATAGCGGATAAATATGTTTTTGAGGAACTCTATGATTCCACACAAACAAAAGCCCGGTTAATTTCAAAGAAAAACAAATTTTTTCTGGCAGGATCCTATCAGTCCTCTTCCAGTTCTGAAATACAGCTCAACGCTATGAACGTACCGCGGGGTTCCGTCAAGGTGACGGCAGGCGGTATAGCCCTGATCGAAGGACAGGATTATACGGTGGATTATACCCTGGGTCGTGTTAAAATATTGAACCAGGGATACATTGAGTCAGGCACGCCCATTCAGATATCCCTCGAAAACAATGCCCTTTTTAATCTGCAGACCAAGACACTCATGGGCACCCACCTTGATTATAAGTTTTCCGATAATTTCACGCTCGGAGGTACCCTCATGCATCTGACGGAGCGTCCGCTGACCCAGAAAGTGAATATGGGCGACGAGCCCATTTCAAACACCATCTGGGGCTTAAATGCGAACTACCGTACCGACTCACGGTTGCTGACCACGCTGGTAGATAAACTTCCATTCATTGAGACCAAGGAGATTTCATCCGTTGCGCTTGATGCGGAGTTTGCGCATCTGATACCGGGACAGGCCAACGTGATCGGAGGGGAAGCATATGTCGACGATTTTGAGGGTACGGAAACAACCATTGAGCTGAAGAGTTACCCCGCATGGTTTCTGGCCAGCACACCCCGGAGAATTCCCGGGTCAACCCTGCTGAATGACCTGGAATACGGATATCAGCGGGCGAAACTGGCCTGGTACGTGATCGACCCACTCTTCACACGGAGTACCTCCCAGACTCCGGATAATATAAACATTAAGGAAACGCAAAGCGATCCTTTCGTCAGGGAAGTGCTGGAAACGGAGATCTATAAAAACCGCCAGAGCGGAACAGGTTTTGATAATCCGCTTTCGGTGCTGAACCTGGCTTACTTTCCTCAGGAAAGGGGACCTTATTGCTACAATACCGGGGATATGAATCCCGATGGTACCCTGAAACATCCTGAAGACAAATGGGGAGGAATAATGCGGGAAATTCAGATCAGTGATTTTGAGAATGCCAACGTGGAATACATTGAATTCTGGCTGATGGATCCCTTCGTTAAGGATTCACTTCATACCGGGGGCGATTTGTATTTTGACCTGGGGGAAATATCGGAAGATATCCTCAAAGATTCCTGGAAGATGTTCGAAAACGGATTGCCTGCTACAGATTCCATTACCCTGGTGGACACAACGGTCTGGGGCAGGGTACCCACCACCCAGGCCATTGTCAATGCTTTTGATGCGGACCCCGGTCACCGCAAAAGGCAGGATGTAGGGCTGGACGGATTAAATACAGAAGAGGAATTCTCTTTTTTCAAGAAGAGTTTTATTGACCGGTTGGAATCCGGTAGCACAGCGTATAATAAAGCATTGGCGGATCCATCCAATGACGATTTCAAATATTTCCTCGATACGTATTACGATGATGCCGAAGCCGGTGTAATTGAACGGTACAAACAGTACAACAACGTAGAAGGAAACTCCCCTACCACAGAGCAAAGCGAAGGCGATTTCGCGGATGCAAGTACATTGCCCAACACCGAAGACATCAACCATGACAATACGCTGAACGAAACGGAAGCCTATTTCGAATACCACGCGGAGATCAGGCCGGGGGAAATGAATTTCGATAACCCTTATATTGCTGATATCATTGCCGGGGATAATGTGAACTGGTATTTGTTCCGGATTCCCATAAGTGAATACGAGAGCAAGGTGGGAAATATCGATGATTTCAAGTCCATCCGCTTCATGAGGATGTACCTTACCGGTTTCACTGATTCCGTCATCATGCGTTTTGCAGAACTGCACCTGGTAAGGGCGGAATGGAGAAAATACCAGTACGATGTGGCACAGGGCAGCCCATCCGTCAACGAACAATACACAGGGAGTGACTTTGAGGTGGCAGCGGTGAACATTGAGGAGAATTCGAGCAAATATCCGGTCAATTATATACTGCCTCCCGGCATTGACCGTGTGATCGACCCCAGCCAGCCCCAGCTGACCGAACTGAATGAACAGTCTATTTTGCTTAAGGTCAATAATCTGGCCGATGCAGATGCCCGTGTCGTATTCAAAAACACCGATCTCGATTTCCGGCAGTATAAAACGCTAAAGATGTTCGTGCATGCCGAGCAGATACCCGATGAAATTGTGAAAGACTACGATATTACTGCCTTTCTGAGGATCGGTTCCGACCAGGTTGACAACTATTATGAATACGAAGTTCCGCTGAAACTGACACCGCTACGGAATGATTACAACGACGATGAACGTGAAATCGTCTGGCCGGATGAGAACCTCTTTGAAATCAATCTGGATGATCTGGTGGAAATAAAAAAGGAACGGGACAAGGCAGAACAAAACGATCCCTTCCTGTACAGCAAGACCAAGGTATATCAGAAAAACATCAAGAAAAATAAGGGAAATACTGAAGCACAAAACAGGATAAAGGTGAAAGGTACGCCCAACCTGGGTAACATCCGCTCAGTGGTACTGGGAGTAAGGAATTCCGCCCGGTCTGATAATCCTTATCCCGATGACGGTATGCCCAAATCGGTTGAAGTATGGTTTAATGAACTCAGGCTTACGGATTTCAATAATCACGGGGGATGGGCTGCCAATGCGCGTCTTCAGACCCGGCTTGCCGATCTGGCCACCGTATCCATGGCCGGCGCCACCTCAAAACCCGGATTTGGCAGCATTGAGCAGAAAGTGGATCAACGAAACAAGGAAGAAACCAGCCAGTACGACATTTCCTCAAACATAGAACTGGGTAAAATGTTCCCTGAAAAATCAAAAGTGTCCATTCCTCTTTTTGTCGGCGCCTCCCATACCACCATTAATCCCGAATACTATCCCAAAGAACCCGACCGTTTGCTGAAGGAAGTGCTGGGGGAAGCGAAAACCGAGGAAGAGCGGAAAGAGATCAAGGAAATATCGCAGGATTATTTACAGAGGAACAGCATTAACCTTACCAACATAAGAGTGAACAAGGAACTTAAAAAATGGCGTATTTTTTCACCCGCCAATTTTTCCCTGTCGGCTGCGTATAATGAATCCAAGGCCCGGAGCTATAAAATCGAAAAAAACAATATTATCCAGTACAGGCTGGGATTCAATTATGTATACAATGCCCGTCCGAAAAGCATTGCTCCCTTTACCAAAGCAAAAAAAATGAAATCGCCCTACCTGCGGTTTGTCAAGGATTTTAATTTTTCTCCTTATCCCAGCCGGTTTACTTTCAGGACCAATTTGGACCGAAACTATAATGAGATAAAACTCCGCAATGTTTATGAAGACAGGCTTATTAAAGTCGATTCAACGGTCACCAAGGATTTTATCTGGGACCGTTACTATGACCTGGCCTGGGATCTAAGCCGGTCACTCAAATTTGATTTCAGCGCTTCCAACACATCGAGGATTGATGAAATCCAGGGGGCGTATGACTTTTTCCGCGAAGGAGAACACGAGGAGTGGTCAAAGTCTGTCTGGGCAAGCATGTCAAACGGTGGCAGGCCCATAATCTATACCCATACGCTTAATGCTACTTATAATGTGCCCCTGAACAAATTTCCCATCCTGGCATGGACTTCTTTGTCGCTGCGTTACAGCGCTTCCGTAGAATGGAATCAGGGCCCTTTATTTACCGACGGACAGGATCTTGGCAATACCATCAGCAACACAGGCACGTACCAGGTGAATTCACAGTTTAACCTCGGCAGTCTTTATTCAAAGGTCAAATACCTGAAAAATCTGGAATCAAAGTACAGTACCACAGGAAAGAAGCAGGATAAGGAACAGCGCTACAAAACGATAGTTTTTAAGCGGGAGGATTTCTTCGTCAAGGGAGGCATACCGAAAAATATAATGCATAAATTAAAAACACAGGATGTACAGGTAAAAGTCACGAACCGCCAGGGGAATGAGGTAAAAGTGAATGTGGACATCGTGGATGAGAACCGGATTTCGATTACTGCGGATACCAATATGAACGGACTTACTGTAACGATAGAAGGAAAGGTCAAAGCCGGTACAAATCCTTTTGTATACATAGGGGAAAACACGGTACGCTTTCTCACCGGTCTGAAAAATGTTTCCATTACTTATTCCAATACCGGCGCAACCATTATGGAAGGGTACAATCCCGATGCCAATATCATGGGATTTTCCACGGATGATATAAGCAGGGGTGCACCGGGTCTTCCTTTTCTGCTTGGCTATCAGGATAAAGACGTGGCCTTGAATTTTGCCGGCAACAACTGGCTGACACAGGATTCTACTTTCAGTGATCCCTATATACTGACCAAAAATGAAAACCTTAATATCCGGGGTACATTTGAACCTTTTAAAGGGTTCAGGATCGAAATATCGGGCCTTCGGACCTACTCCGAGCATATCAGTGAGTACTTTTATTATAACGGTGCCGGTTACGATTTCAGCAACCGGATGAAATCCGGTAATTATTCCATTTCCATTATCAGCCTGGGAACTGCTTTTGAAAAGCTTTCCGATGAGAACAGCTATGCCTCGGCAAATTTTGACAAGATGAAGGAGTACCGGAAATTGATTTCAAAGCGATTGTACGGGGAGGTGATGGATCAAAATGCCATTGGCTATACCGGGCTGATCCAGCAGCGGGTGGAACCGGGATATGCCGACGGGTATGGCTCCACATCACCCGAAGTTATGGTTCCTTCATTTCTGGCCGCTTATACAGGCAGGGATCCTGAAAAGATTACCCTTGATCCATTCCCGGGCTACTGGTACATGATGCCCAACTGGCGCCTTTCCATTGACGGCTTAACGAATTTCAAAGCCCTGACATCATGGATGAAATCAGCCAGCATCACGCATTCCTACCGGTCAACTTACAACGTCAATTCTTTTACCACGAATTTCGATTTTGAAGCCGACGAAAACGGCATTGGTTATATCCGGGATTATCAGAATAATTTTATACCCGAGCTGCTTTTCAATGCCGTTTCCATTACCGAGCAGTTCAGTCCGCTTGCCGGTGTAGACATAACCTGGGTGAACAGTCTGATCACGCGGTTTGAAATGAAAAAATCGCGCACCCTGGCACTGAGCCTGTCCAACAACCAGATCACCGAATCAAGGAATAACGAATGGGTTATAGGCAGCGGCTACCGGTTTAAGGAAGTACCGTTGAAATTTGGTGAGAAGGCCTTTGAAAGCGATCTGAATATAAGGATTGATCTTTCCATCAGGGACAACAAGACCGTCATCCGGAACCTGGTTCAGTCCATCGATCTGGAAAATGCACCTGAAGCCACAACCGGGCAAAATATCTTCAAATTAAATTTCACGGCCGATTATGTCCTTACGCCCCGGTTTAACGTGCAGCTGTTCTTTGACCGCACGGTGAACAAGCCGTATACTTCGCGTTCTTTCCTCACGGCCGATACCAATGTGGGATTTAGCCTCCGGTTTGCATTGTCGCAGTAAAAAACCGGCATGATCTCAAATCCTTTGTCGGGAATTATTTCTATTTTTATCCTTGTATAACCAATACTATTTTTTGCTATGACAGTACCTGATAATCTGAAGTATACCAAGGATCATGAATGGATCAGACCGGAAGGCAACACGGCTTTCGTGGGAATAACCGACTTTGCCCAGGGAGAACTGGGTGATATTGTTTTCATAGAAATTGAAACCCTGGGAGAACACCTCGAAAAAGAATCCACCTTTGGCACCATTGAGGCAGTAAAAACGGTTTCCGATCTCTTTATGCCGGTTTCAGGAAAGGTGATTGAAATCAATGATGCAATCAATGCTTCGCCCGAGATGGTCAATAAGGATCCATACGGAAAGGGATGGTTAATAAAAATTGAAATGGATTCACCGGATCAGCTTGATGTCCTGTATGATGCAAAAGGGTATCTGCAGCTTATTCAGGGGTGACATTATTGATTTTTTTGTACCTTAGCTTAATCTTGCATCGTCGGATCGTCGTTTTATTTTTTAATAAAAGCGCGCATGAAGCCGATTATACCGCCTTTGGATAAAGAAATTCTGGAAAAGGAGCTGACAGAGGAGAAATTTTTTCGTAAAACGAATAACGGCAATAATTTGCTTTATGTTATCACCCATCATGATTCTCCCAACCTGATGAAAGAAATAGGGAGGTTAAGGGAATTGACATTCCGGGCTGCGGGGGGCGGAACGGGAAAGGAAATTGACATCGACGAATTCGACACCATGCCAAATCCTTACAAACAGCTGGTGGTGTGGGATCCTTCAAGGAAAGAGATCCTGGGCGGTTACCGGTATATTGTCTGTTCCGAAAGCATTTGCCTGGAAGAGGACTGCAAGCACCTGGCTACCGCTGAATTGTTCCATTTTACGGAGAAATTCCGGAAGGAGTACATGCCCCATATGATCGAACTGGGCCGTTCCTTTGTTCAGCCTTCGTACCAGACTACCAGCCGGAACAGTAAGGGTCTGTATGCCCTGGATAATTTGTGGGACGGATTGGGTGCGATCTGGATGAGTCATAAGGACGTCAAGTATTTCTTTGGCAAGGTAACCATGTACACGCAGTTTGACGTGGAAGCCCGCGACCTGATCCTGTATTTTATGGATAAGTATTTCGGGGACCGTGAAAACCTGGTTGTGCCCATCGAACCTTTGATCATCAAAACGGACAGGCAGGTTCTGGAATCTGTTCTTTGTGGGGCGACCTACCAGGAAAATTACAAACTGCTCTCCCAGAGCGTTAGGGCAAGGAACGAGAACATTCCGCCGCTGATCAATGCATACATGAACCTGTCACCTACCATGAAAAGCTTTGGAACAGCCCTGAATCCTTCCTTTGGTGGTGTTGAGGAAACCGCTATCATGGTTACCCTCGAAGATATGTACGTAGAAAAATACGAAAGGCATATCAAATC
>JAGDMB010000036.1 GCA_017860375.1 Bacteroidota bacterium
ACTTCTTTCCCGTTCAGCCACATCCTTACTCCGTCATCACTGCCCAATCCAATGAGAATCGTTGCAGGTTCACTCATCGTGATCTCGGCCAGCGCATACACTACCACGTAATTGGTATCACCCAGAATTTTATTCAGCTGCACGGTATCGCTTTTCGATTCAATATATTTCCAGCTGAACTTTGTTCCGGCATGTTCAACAGGAGGTATGCTTTTCTTTTTGCTGACAGCAACGGTAGTCAGCATATCGTCATCGAAAGCTTTTTTGAGGGTTTCCCGGTCGGGACTTAATCCCGGCTTGCTGCTGACCGGCAAAGGGCCTAAAATCATCCAGCGGGTCAGGAACTGGTTTTCAGGCAATCCGTTATAAGCAGCGCCGCCGTATCCCTTCACGGGAATTTCGCTCTGAGCCTGAAGGGTCTCGACAGAAAGCAAAAAAGAGAATACAAGAAGGAATAAAAAATGCACTGCCGTTGCCGGCAAGGAAGAATTAATTCGTTTCATGATGATGGGATTAAATTGTTTTGTTTATCAAATGTATGGAAAAGGAATAGTCTGTCAAAATGAATTTACCCCTTTTAAGAAAGGTATACGGCTGCTCTTTTCTTTTATGGATTATACCGTCCCGGATAGGCTGCCAGTCCCCTTCGCAGGCATTCCATGGCATTTTTCAGGTCATCAAGATTCAGCACATAGGCGATCCTTACTTCCCTCTTGCCCGGGTCGGGATTGCTGTAGAAACCGGCACCCGGTGCCAGCATAACCGTCTGGTTGTTCCAGGAGAATTCCTGCAGCATCCACATGGCAAATTTCTCCGCATCGTCCACCGGCAGCCTTACCATGGTATAAAAAGCGCCTTTGGGAACCGGACAAAAAACCCCTTCCATGCTGTTCAGTTCCTTCACCATAAAATTCCGCCGCTTCAGGAATTCATCGTACACCATATCAAGGTATTCCCGGGGTGAGTCAAGGGCGGCTTCCGCAGCCAGCTGTCCAATATTGGGAGGGCAGAGCCTTGCCTGTCCGAATTTAAGGGCAGTCTGTATGATTTCCTTGTTTTTTGATGCCATAAGGCCGACCCGTAAACCAGTGGCACTGTAGCGTTTGGATACCGAATCAATCATGACCAGGTGCTTATCAAGTCCTTCGATTTGCATGGCTGAGGTGAAACGATACCCGTCATAACAAAGCTCGCGGTAGACTTCGTCACATATAAAAAACAGGTTGTGTTTCAGTACCAGGTCACGCAATTGTTCAAGATCCTCCCTTGAATACACATGACCGGTTGGATTATTGGGATTGCAGATGATGATGGCTTTCGTCCTCGGCGTGATCTTTTTTTCAAATTCTGCGATGGGAGGAAGGGCAAAACCGGTTTCGATATTCGAGAGAATGGGCACGACCGCTATATCGCTTGCCGTGGCAAAACTGAAGTAGTTGGCATAAAAAGGTTCCGGTACGATAATCTCATCTCCGTCATTCATGCAGGTCAGCAGGGTGGTGGTAATGGCTTCCGATGCCCCGGTGGTGATAAGGATATCCGTGTAGTCAAGCGTGACACCGATGGATCGGTAGAACGCAACAAATTTCCTGCGCAGCGACTCATTGCCTGCACTGTGCCCGTATTCAATAACCTTTTCCGCATGGTTCCGGATGGCTTCAAGGGCGTTGGGTGAAGTGGGAATATCGGGTTGTCCGATGTTCAAACGGTACACCTTGTTCCCTTTGCGCATGGATTCTTCAGCAAGAGGGACGAGTTTGCGGATGGGTGAACTGGGCATGCGACTGCCCCGTTTTGAAATTTCAGGCATGGGGTAAAGGTTTATCCAATTATATCCTTTTGATCCTCCGGGAATATAAGGAACATGAAAAAAATCCGGATGACGGTCTGCTATTTTTTCGACTGGCCTGCCGGCTTTTCTGCGGGTTTTTCGGCAGGTTGTTCAGCAGGTGGCTCAGCGGGTGTGACCGTACCTTTAATGGTAAGGGTCACGGTGGAATTGCTCGCGTTGGAAAAAACAGTGATGGTTTTCGTAAAAGGTCCTACCAGCTTTGTATTATAACCCACCTTAACAACGGCCTTCTCTCCTTGTTTTACCGGTTCGGCAGACCATTCAGGTTTGGTGCAGCCGCAGGATGATTTCACATTGTTGAGGATCAACGGTTCTTTTCCTGTATTGGTAAAGACAAATTCATACTTTCCATCGCCCCCCTGAAGGATGGTGCCAAAATCATGCACCTGATTCTCAAACTCAATCTTTGGGGCATCTTTGTTCTTTCGGAGAAGGGAATCGGGTGACTGGGAACAGCTTGTTGAAACAACAAATACAGAAATCCATAAAACGGAAAGCAACTTTTTCATGGTATATAATTTTAAATATCCCCGGCAAAATTAATTGAATTCGCGATTCCCCGAACAAAATATGTAAAAACATAATTATTTAAATTCTTATTTTTACGCCATTAAACAACATGCTTTTTGCACAGTTAATCCAAAAGAAATGGAAATTGCAGCCAAATATAATCCGAAAGAAGTAGAAGACAAGTGGTACCGGTACTGGCTCGAGAAAGGCCTTTTCCGGTCGGTGCCGGACAGCAGAAAACCTTATACGATTGTAATCCCGCCGCCCAATGTCACCGGTGTGCTGCATATGGGGCATATGCTCAACAATACGATCCAGGATCTGCTCATCCGCAGGGCCCGCATGGCGGGGAAAAATGCATTGTGGGTTCCGGGCATTGACCATGCATCCATCGCCACCGAGGCCAGGGTGGTAGCAAAACTCAAAAGCGAAGGGATTGAAAAAAAGGATATCAGCCGTGAGGAGTTCCTTGAGCACGCCTGGGAATGGAAACGGAAGCACGGCGGTATCATCCTGGAACAGCTGAAGAAACTGGGCGCTTCATGTGACTGGGAAAGGACAAAATTCACCATGGACGACGACATGTCGGAAAGCGTCATTCATGTATTTGTGGATCTGTACAACAAAGGAAAGATCTACCGGGGTGTGCGCATGGTAAACTGGGATCCCTCAGCAAAAACAGCAGTGTCAGACGAAGAGGTGATCTACCGGGAAGTTCGGTCAAAGCTCTATTATATAAAATACAGGATCGACGGTGAAGACGGCTTTGTTACGGTGGCTACCACGAGACCCGAGACCATCCTGGGGGATACAGCCGTTTGCATCAATCCGGCGGATAAGCGATTTCAGCACCTGAAAGGCAAAAAGGTTTATGTTCCCCTGATCAACAGGCTTGTGCCGATTATTCAGGATGAATATGTAGACATGGAATTCGGTACAGGCTGTCTGAAGGTCACGCCGGCTCACGACATCAATGACTATGAACTGGGGATCAAGCACAATCTTGAACGGATCGACATTTTCAATGACGATGGGACCCTGAACGAAAAAGCGGAGATCCTAATCGGAACGGACCGCTTCAAGGCCCGGACAAAAATCGTGAAAATGCTTGACGGGGAAGGTTTACTGGTGAAGGAGGAAGAGTATACAAACAAAATAGGATATTCCGAAAGAACGGATGCCGTCATTGAGCCACGGTTATCCATGCAATGGTTCATGAAAATGAAGGACCTTGCGCAGCCTGCCCTTGATAACGTAATGAACGACAACATAAAACTGTACCCTTCGAAATACAAAAACACCTATCGATACTGGATGGAGAATGTAAGGGACTGGTGCATCTCGAGGCAGCTCTGGTGGGGCCACCGGATTCCTGCCTGGTACATTAAGGGGGGCAGTGATTTTGTGGTAGCCGAAACGCCTGAGAAGGCGCTTGCACTGGCACGGGAAAAAAGCGAAACAGAGGGTCTTATGCCCTGCGATCTGAAACAGGACGAGGATGTTCTGGACACCTGGTTCTCCTCGTGGCTCTGGCCGATATCCGTATTTGACGGAATCCGCAATCCCGGTAATCCGGATATTTCCTATTATTATCCGACCGATGACCTGATCACCGCGCCTGAAATTCTTTTCTTTTGGGTGGCACGCATGATCATGGCTGGATATGAATACAAAGGTGAGAAGCCTTTCCATAATGTATACCTGACCGGGATTGTAAGGGATACAACACGGAGGAAGATGTCGAAATCACTTGGAAATTCACCCGACCCTCTCGCCCTGATCGAAAAATACGGTGCCGATGGTGTACGGGTGGGCATGCTTTTGTGCTCCCCGGCAGGGAACGATCTGCTGTTTGATGAAAGCCTTCCGGAACAAGGACGAAATTTTGCCAACAAAATATGGAATGCTTTCCGGCTTATTAAGTCATGGAAGATCGGTCCGGATCTCCTTCCTACCGATGCTGCCCGTGTTGCCATAAACTGGTTTTATGAACAACTAAAGAAGGACATTGCCGAAATTGAGGAAGCCTATCAGCAGTACAGGATCTCCGAAGCCCTGATGACGGTGTATAAACTGTTCTGGGATGAATTTGCCTCATGGTACCTTGAGATCATCAAGCCAATGCCTGGTGAACCGATTGACCCGCGTACCATGAAAGTCACCATAGACATATTTGAGACGCTGCTCAAATTACTTCATCCTTTCATGCCCTTCATTACGGAGGAGATCTGGCAACAACTCAAGGAGAGGCCTGCCCGATACAGCATCATGAACGAAAGAAATCCTGCCACTGCAGCCTACGATAAAGAAAAGATCAGAGAGTACGAGGTGGCAAAGGATATCGTTGCTTTCGTAAGAAATACGCGGTCGGAGAAGCAGATCTCACCCAGGGAAAAACTGGTGCTCTGTATTAAACGGATTGCCTATGACGATGATTTTGATGCGGCCATTGTGAAACTTGCCAACCTTTCCGAGATCCGGTTTGTGGAAGAAAAAGTGGAAGGCGCGGCAAGCCTGATTAATCGGTACGGTGAATTTTATATCCCTTTGGGTGATCTGCACGATTATGAGGAAGAACGTCGGAAACTTGAAAAGGAACTGGAATATACCAGGGGCTTCCTGGAATCCGTATTGAAAAAACTTTCGAACGAGAATTTTGTAAATAACGCACCGGCCAAGGTATTGGAAATGGAGCAAAAGAAGAAAGCCGACGCTGAAGCAAAAATCAAATCCATCGAAGAACACATTGCCCATTTGAAGAAATGAACCGATACCCACCCTGTCAGGGTGGGGGGGGTACCCTGACAGGGTGTGGGTCAGGGGGCCAGCCGGTGTATTTCCCACATATTTCCGTTCCAGGTATATTCAAACCTGTCATGCAGGCGGTTTTCACGACCCTGCCAGAATTCAAACAAATCGGGTTGCAGCTTGTATCCACCCCAGTTTTCAGGTCGCTCCAGCTTCTTATGCTGAAAGAGCCTCACCGTTTCCTGTTGCAGGCTTTCCAGGTATTCTCTTCCCGGTATCCGCTGGCTCTGTGGTGAAGCCCATGATCCTATACGGCTCCCTTCAGGCCTTGCATTAAAATATTCATCCGAAACCTTACGCATTGTCTTGGTAACTTTTCCTTCAATCCTTACCTGCCGTTCCAGTTCGGGCCAGAAAAACACCAGGGCTGCGAATGGATTGACTCCAAGCTGTTTTCCCTTACGGCTGTCATAATTGGTAAAAAAAGTAAATCCGTCGGCATCCAGGTCTTTTAATAAAACCATCCGTGCCGAAGGTTTGCCTTCAACAGTGGAAGTTGCCAGGGCCATAGCTGTGGGTTCTGCAACCTGTGCGCGCATGGCATCGTTCAACCAGAACCTGAACTGGTTGAAGGGATTTATATCGAGGTTTTCAACATCCAGCCGGGAAAGTCGGTATTCGTTTCGTATGGAGGAAATATCGGACATAAAGGTTTGAAGATTTGAAGATTTGAAAGTTTGAAAATTATGGAGTTTATGAGTTTGAGACCTTTAAACCTTTGAATTTTCAAATTTTCAAACTTTTAAACTTTTAAGCGTATGTGAAACATTTCAGATGCTGATTGGTTCATTTGATGCAAACCGTGCGTCACGAATGCTTGCATTCAGTTCGAAGCCGATAAGTAAGGCAAGTGCGCTGAAGTTCATCCAGAGCATCAGGGCGATCAGGGTTCCGATGGAACCGTAGAACCTGTTAAAGGGGGCAAAATGGTTGACAAAATAAGAAAACAGAAGGGAGGCCAATATGGCCAGGAGAGAAGCCATAAAGGAACCGGGTGAGAAAAAACGCCATTTGGTCTTTCGGGCCGGGGCAAGATAATAAAGAAAGGAGATGGCAAAAAAAGACAGGAAGAAGATAATCATCCATTTGCCGATCTGCAGCATGACTATCGTTCCATAGGCTTTCACCACACCGGCTTCAAAGAGCATTTTGATGCCCACCTTGCTGAAAAACAACAGCAGGGATGAAAAGGACACCAGAAGGAAAAGGATGAATACCAGCAGCAGGGATATCAGTCTGCTTTCAAACCAGGGCCTGGTTTCTATCGTATGGGACGTGGCATTAAAAGCTTCTGTAACACCGTTCAGCCCTTTCTGCGCAAAAAAAACCGTGACCAGAAAACCCAATATCTGCAGGCTTGCATGTTTAATGAAGATCTCATTGAGCAGCGTTTCGATGGCAATATAGGAATTCTCCGGCAGGATGTCGTATAATATCTCCAGAAGCTCTTTTTGAAAATTCTGGATGGGCAGAAAAGGGATCAGCGTCAGAATAAAAATGATACCGGGACCTAGAGCCAGAAGAAAGTTAAATGCGATAGCACTGGCCCTGATATTCAGGGATCCTCTGGTAATACCCTGAGAAAAAAAGATAAGTACATCGTATACAGGAACTCCTTTAGAGCCCGGGAAGGACATGCGTCGGAGGCTTTCCCCCCAATGGTGTATTTGTTTGTTTAGAATATAATAGGTCTTTTTATGAGAAGGAGTATTCTTCATCGGCTAAAAATCGATGGCATCCAGGCTCAGATCAAGACTTTGGATATGGTGGGTCAGGGCGCCGACGGAAATAAAATCGACGCCGCATTCCGCGTATTCCCGGATGGTTTCCAGCGTGATCCCTCCGGAGGATTCGGTTTCAATGGTATGGCCTATAATCTCAACCGCCTTGCGTGTGTCGGCGGGCGAAAAATTATCCAGCATGATCCGGTCTACTCCTCCGGTGGCAAGGATCATGCGTACATCTTCCAGTGACCTGGCTTCTACTTCTATTTTCAGGTTCCGGCCGGTATCTTTTAAATAGCGGTGGCTTCTTTCAATAGCCTCCCGGATACCACCCGCAAAGTCAATGTGGTTATCCTTGATGAGAATCATATCGTACAATCCCATCCGGTGATTGACCCCTCCGCCAATGCGCACGGCCTCTTTTTCCAGCATCCGCATACCGGGGGTGGTCTTTCGCGTATCGAGGATCCTTGTTTGTAATCCTTTCAGTTTGTCGGCATACCGCCTTGTGGCTGTTGCGATTCCGCTCATGCGCTGCATGATGTTAAGAACGGTTCTTTCAGCCTGCAGAAGGGCCAGAATCTGCCCTTCAACGAAAAAAGCAACATCACCCGGCCGGATCCACGTTCCGTCAGGCAGAACCATTGAAACTGAAGCATCCGGATCGAGCGCATGAAAGACCAGGGGGGCAACACTCGTTCCGGCCAGCACACCTTCTTCCTTTACCAGCAATCGTGCTTTTCCATGGGCATCCCTGGGAATACAGGCAGCAGAGGTATGGTCGCCGTCCCCGATATCTTCCCGCAAAGCATTATCGATAAAAAAACCGAGCGCTTTATTCTCCATCTTTTTCAAACCGCAATTGATGAATCAGGGATTTGCCGTCTTTTACCTTCAAATAAATGGTAACCCTGAAGACGTCGCTGGGTGTGACCAGGTTGCCAATGGCGTATTGGGAACCCTCCTTTCCCCCCTTGTGCAGGACGGTAAAGGAAACAGGCGTGTTGCGGGCAAAAAAATCCTTCATGATCAGTTCCGCCTGCTGACGGGTATAAATATCCTCCTTATCCAGGATGGCAAGGGTGAGGCTGGGATTAAAATAGCCGGCAAGCACAGCCGAATTTCCCGTACTGATGGCGTTGATCACCGCATCGGGAATTTCTGACCTTGCTGGCTGCACAAAAGCGGCAAGCAACATAAGGAAAGAAAGGGCCAGCCTGTGAAACTGCCTGAATCGTATCATGGTTTAACAGTTTAATGCGTGTTTTAACAACAGAATTACTAAGTTCGTCTATGCATTCTTCAAACAAAAAACAGGCCAATATTCAGCGACCATAAAATTAAAATTAATAATCGGATAAGCAATGAAATAAACAGGTGTAAAAGTATGCAAATGCGAAGGGACAAAACGCGGCTGTTCACCTTCGGTGAGTTTTTCGGGGTTCATCCGGCATGATTATTGAACCCTTTATGCAAACAAGTGATGATTATTGGAATTAAAACCCTACACGGATGAAAATAAAGGTGCTTACAATTGGAAAAACGGATGTACCTTACCTGCAGGAAGGCATTGACCAGTATCTGAAGAGGCTGGTGCATTATATTCCGGTTGAGATGATCTGCATACCTGATATCAGGGCCGGAAAGTCAGCATCTCCCGATCATATGAAGGAGCAGGAGGGAAATATACTGTTGCGTCATCTGGCTGTTACAGACACCGCCGTACTGCTGGATGAACGAGGCAAACAAATGACGTCGCAGGCTTTTTCAGAATATCTCCGGCGGACCATGAACCAGGGCGGCAGGTCGCTCACCTTTATTATCGGTGGCGCTTTCGGATTTTCCGGCGCGGTATATGACCGGGTGAAAGAAAAGATCTCTTTATCGCCGATGACATTCCCGCACCAGCTTGTCCGCCTCATTTTCCTTGAGCAGCTTTACCGTGCCTTTACAATTTTGAAAGGAGAGTCCTATCATCATATATGAGAGAATTGTATATTTACAGATATGAATGCAAAGCTCAACTATAAACATTACCTGTTCCTGTTCGTGGCGGTTTTAATCCTTGCATTCACATCCGGGAGCATCCTGAAAAAATTCATCTTTTCCGAAAAGGATCAGGCGCGCATACAACGTGCACTGATGAAAAAATTCAACCAGCTCGACCAGATTGCCGATGGTATCCTTTTAAAGGATGATATCCCCAGCCCGCCGGTCAGCGAAAAAAAAGGAATGATCCTCCTTCTTTACCGCAACGACAGCCTGATATACTGGTCGGACAACAGCCTTCCCTCCATTGCCATGGAAATCCTGAAAGACGACACGACGCGGTTTTCTTTCATTGCAAACAACTGGTATATTATTCGGAAATACAAAAAGGCCGACACGACCCTCACCGGATTGCTGAAGATAAAAAGTGAATTCCCCTGGCAGAACAAATACCTTCAGAATGGCTTTCAGCGCGATCTGAAAATCCCGCTCACCACGCAGATATCCCTTTCGCCGCAAAGCAGCCTCGCCGGATTTTATGATCCCGACGGGAAATACCTCTTCTCACTCGATTTTAACCAGGCCCTTAAATACCCGAAGCTTACCCGTTACCTGCCTTCCCTTTTATACCTGCTGGCGTTGCTGCTCTTTCTGGTCGTCCTGTCAGGCCTGTTCAAAAGGGTAAACAGCGGACCTGTCCGTAATCTCCTGTTTCTTCTGATGACATTGCTGTTCATTGCCGGTCGATGGGTGCAGGTAAAATACCTTTTTCCCGGAGCGGTATATAATCTTGAATTGTTCGGGCCTTTTCTGTACGCCGGTTCGCTTTTTATGTCCTCACTGGGTGATGTGCTGCTGAATTCAATCCTTTTGCTGTTCCTTACCATGCGGTTCTGCCGTGATTTTTATTTTGGCGGTCTGTCAGCATCTCGCGTGGACCGGAAACTGCAAATAGGAATCACCCTGCTGCTCATTCTGTTTTCAGGATACTTTGGTTGGACCCATTTTATCTTTTCCTCGCTGATCCTGAATTCAAGCATCAATTTTGAAACCTTCAACGTGGCCGGTCTCACCGTATACACCTTCATCGGCCTGATGACGATTGCTTTCCACCTGACCGGACTGCTCCTTCTTTCTAACCGCATCCTTACCCTCGCCGCAGGGAAACTCAGTACCGGAAGAATGCTGCTGACCTTTGCAGCCGTATACGGTTTGTTTGTATTGATCCTTTACCTGTCGGGCTACCCACTCGATCTCATTTCCTTTGCCGGTTTCTTTTTGTTCTTCGTCATCCTCTGTGTGATCCACTTCCGGAAACCGATCGCATTTACCTATTCCACACTTCTTGTTTTTGTATTTCTGTTTTCCGTCTTCTCGGTGTATTTTATTGCAAAGAATACCGCGATGAAGGAAACCAACAACATGAAGGCAATGGCGGAAAACCTGGCCACCGAGCGCGATCCGATAGCCGAATACCTGTTCGAAGGTCTGAACAACAAGCTGGTGAAAGATTCGGTACTGGCCACTTATCTTTTCGATCTGAACTACAGCAAGGAAGAGATCTTTAACCACCTGCAGGACAATTATTTCAACGGCTTCTGGGGCAAGTACCTGCTGCGGTTCACCGACTGTAAACCTCAGGACAGCCTGATCCTGAGCGGGCCCGTTGAGACCGGGAAAAACTGTCCCTGTTATGGCTTTTTCGATGCGATGATCCTGGAAAAAGGTGTCCAGCTGTCGGGTTCCAATTTTTATTTCATCGACACCCTCAACGGCAGGATCAATTACCTGGGCCGGATAAAATACCATAAGCCTGACGAAAAGCAGGAAGTTACCCTCTTCCTTGAACTCGAATCGCGGCTGATCGCTGAAGAACTGGGCTACCCTAAATTGCTCGTCGAGGAAAAGTACGGTAAAGGAAATATATTGCAGGATTATTCTTATGCCAAGTATTATAAAGACAGTCTGATAGCCCGGTCTGGAATCTTTCAGTACAGCCTTACCCTTGACTATTTCAGAAACAGCAATTACGAAAACCAGGGGTACGATCACCTGATCTTCAACATCGACAAAGACAATGTCATTGTCGTCAGCAAATCCTCTCCCACCTTTTTTGCCCGCATGGTGTCCTTTTCCTATATTTTTGTTTTCTATTACTTCCTCGTTCTGTTTTACCTGGTATTCCGGTATGTAACGGATCCGGAAAAGGGATTTGAATTCAACTTCAGGAACAAGATCCAGTTTTCCATCCTTTCCGTCCTTTTGCTCTTCATGCTTCTGATCGGAGGAGGCACCATTTATTTCAGCATTGAACAGTACAAGAAAAAACAGCACGACATACTGAGCGAGAAGATACAGTCGGTTTACATCGAGATCGACCACAAACTGGCCTATGTCACCCGGCTGACCCCCGCCTGGTCGGGAGAGAATTACGATAATCTCGGGCAACTGCTGCTGAAGTTCTCCGATGTGTTTTACACCGACATCAACCTCTATGATCCTTCCGGGAACCTCCTTGCCGCCTCGCGGCCGGAGATCTTTGACCGGGGTTTGCAGGGGGAGAAAATGAACCCGGTTGCTTTCCGGAAGATGGACGGGGAAAAACAGGCGGAGTATGTCAACCATGAAAAGATCGGGAACCTCTCGTACCTCTCGGCCTACGTGCCATACCTGAATGCTGAAAACAAACTGCTGGCCTACCTGAACCTTCCCTATTTCTCAAGGCAGGATGTCCTGAGCAAAGATATCTCCACCCTCACCGTAGCCATCATTAACGTATATGTGCTGCTGATCCTTATGACCGTTGCCATTGCGGTCTTCATCTCCGACCAGATCACACGTCCCCTCCGGCTGATCCGGCAAAAATTCAGCGAGATCAAGCTGGGGAAACAGTATGAACCGATCAGCTACCGGGGAAAGGACGAGATCGGCAGCCTGGTGGCCGAATACAACCGCATGGTGGGCGAACTGGAGAGGAGTGTGGAAATGCTGGCTAAATCGGAACGGGAAAGCGCCTGGAGGGAAATGGCCAAACAGATAGCCCATGAGATTAAGAACCCGCTTACTCCCATGAAACTGAGTGTTCAGCAATTGCAGCGGGCATGGGAAGACCATTCCGGAGATTTTGACCGGCATCTGGAGCGGGTGACCAATACCCTGATCGAGCAGATTGATAATCTCTCCAGCATAGCCTCCGAATTTTCAAATTTTGCCAAGATGCCCCGCGCCGTCAATGAAAGGATCAACCTTGCCGAACGGATACGAAACACCCTCGACCTTTTTCCCAGTACGGATAATATTACCTACAGCTTTACCTGTGAAGACGATAGCATTTGCATCATGGCCGATAAGGAGCAGATCTCGCGGGTTTTCATTAACCTTATCAAGAATGCGGTTCAGTCGATACCGGAGAACAAGCCCGGAAAGATCAGGCTGAAACTTGAAGCGGTGAACCGGAAGGCGGTATTCACCATCACCGATAACGGCAAGGGCATCCCCGATGACCTGCTGGATAAAATGTTCACGCCGAATTTCACTACGAAAAGCAGCGGAATGGGAATGGGACTTGCCATCGTAAAAAATATTATTGAAACCTGCAAGGGTACCATTACGTTTCAGACAGATATAAAGCATGGTACAACCTTTCGAATAGAAATTCCGTTAGCCAGTGAGAACTAATTACTTATCTTTTTTCCTGTTTGCACAAAATGATATGAATGTGATTTACAAAGGTTTGTTAATATCTTTTGTGATTGGCTTTGGGATTATTTCTATATTTTTGAAGGTACAACGAGATAACCCGACACCCTTTTGAAAAAAAGTCTTTCCATAGCATTTCTTGCAATCCTTTTATTTCCAAAGTTTTCCTATGCACAGGAATACAGTGGTACGGTAAATGCCTATCTTAAAGTATTGCAGGTTTCGGG
>JAGDMB010000240.1 GCA_017860375.1 Bacteroidota bacterium
ATTGTAGGGTTTAAAGGCAGGCTGGAACATTTTGTTGATTTTAAAACCACCACGGTAGAAGCCCCGCTTGTCAGTTTCATCACCAGGGGGAAAGTTCACCGGATAATTACAAAATTGCAGGATGGCAGTTTCGACATGTGGTTGCTTCGTTTCAGAAGTGAATTTATTGCCGAGACTGTTTTTCAATTGTACAGCAGTTTTCATAACAATGCCAACCTGGCACTAAAGCCTGGTGAATGTTTCAATCGATTAATCACAGTTTGTGAGATCATCAGCCAGGAAATGAAACACCCGGTTCCGGATTTATCGATTGTCAGGCATATGCTGAGTGCCCTGTTTATCATGATCGAGGCGGAAAGGAAAAAACTACCTGAATCTGAAAACGCCGAAAAATCCATTCAAAACGAGACATTTATAAATTTCCTGAAAATACTGGAGGATAACTTCCGCCGGCCTCTTGGAGTGGATTTTTACGCTGAAAAATTATTCATGTCATCGCGGAACTTGAACCTGATCTGCCAGAAAATAATGAATCAAAGCGTTTCGGAAATAATTGAAACCCGGAAACTCACCGAAGCCAAGAACCTGCTTGCAAGCACAAATAAATCGATTTCCGAAATTGGTTTTGAGCTGGGATACAACGAGAAATCGTACTTTTCAAACGTTTTTAAAAAGAAATCCGGTCAAACGCCATCGGAGTTCCGTGAGGAGATGCAAAACCTGATTACCTGAAATTACAACCCTTCTTCCGGAAACTGTTACCACTATCCCTCCCGGCCATTGTATTTTTGTACCATAATAATCAAAACAAAAATTCAATGGAACATAAAAATAAAAAATCAGTAAAATGGGTTCTTGACCCTTCACACAGTGAACTGAACTTCAAGGTAAAACACCTGATGATCAGCAACGTTAAAGGTGAGTTCAAGAATTTCCTGGCCGAAATTGATAATGAAGATTTCAAAAATGGCCTTGTAAAGGTGGATATTGAAACTTCATCAATTTTTACTAACAGCACCGACAGGGACAACCACCTGAAAAGCGCCGACTTTTTCGATGTTGAAAACCATCCGGCAATGACATTCGAAAGTACCAGCTTCAAAAAAGTTGACGATAATGATTATAAGCTTAAAGGTCTGCTTACAGTTAAGGGAATAAGCAAGGAGGTAGTGCTTGATGTGGAATTTGGCGGAACCAACAAAGACCCCTGGGGAAATGAGAAAGCCGGATTTTCTTACGCAGGGAAAATCAACCGTAAGGACTGGGGGCTCAACTGGAATACAGCTTTGGAAACCGGCGGCGTACTTGTGAGCGACGAAGTTCATATCGGCGGTGAAGTTCAGTTTGTGAAACAAGCCTGAAAAAGGAAGCTATGATGGCATTGATTAAAAAGTTATTCAAAACGGGTAATTACCCGGAAAACATTTCAATATCACTTTTGTTTCTGAGAATTATAGCCGGTGTTTTTATGCTGACTCATTGTTACGGAAAGTTTTTAATGCTTTTTGGAGATGGTCCGGTAAAATTCGCAGACCCATTGGGTATTGGAGTTACTGTTTCATTGGCACTTACAGTGTTAGCTGAGTTTCTGTGTTCCATATTCCTGATTTTTGGATTGGCTACACGCTTTTCAGCTGTACCGTTGCTGATTACCATGTTAGTTGCCGCATTTGTTGTTCTTGCACCCGATGCTTTTGCGCGCAAGGAATTGGCGTTGCTTTATGCAGCAATTTATGCAGTCATTGCCATTGCCGGGCCAGGAAAATACTCTGCCGATAATTGGATATTTAAAAGACTGAAATAATATGACAACACCTTTAAGCACAACAAAAATGCCGGTGCTGTTTCTCGGTCATGGCAGTCCGATGAATGCCATCGAAGAGAATGAATTTGTCGAGGGATTCCGGCACATCGGAAAATCAATTCCAAAGCCAGAGGCTATTCTCTGTATTTCGGCTCACTGGGAAACACGCGGCACTTTCGTCACGGCTATGGAGAAGCCAAAAACCATACACGATTTCGGAGGTTTCCCTAAAGCCCTTTACGAAGTGCAGTACCCTGCACCGGGCAGCCCCGAACTGGCCGGCGAGATAAAATCGCTGATAAAAGCCACGAATATGGAATTGGACTACAAATGGGGCCTCGACCATGGCGCGTGGAGCGTTATTAAACACCTCTACCCCGATGCCAGTGTGCCTGTAATAGAAATGAGCCTCGATTATTACCAGACACCCCAGTACCACTACGATTTGATGAAAGAACTGACCCCGCTTCGGAAAAAAGGAGTACTGATAATCGGGAGCGGCAATATGGTTCACAACCTTGGTTTGGTGGCCTGGGATAAGTTTGATTCAGATAACTTTGCCTTCGACTGGGCTTTGGAAGCCAGCGAAAAAATGAAAAAATACATACTGAACAGCGACCATGATAAACTCATAAATTACCGTCGTCACGGCAGGGCATTTGAACTTGCCATACCAACCCCCGAACATTTCCTGCCCCTGCTGTATGCACTGGCATTAAAGGAAGAAAACGAAGATGTTCAGTTGTTTAATGATAAAGCTGTAGCCGGTTCACTTACAATGACATCGGTAAAAATCGGATGAATCGTAACTGGTATTACCCCCAATTAACATAATCCTGTTTGGGATTATAAAGATTAATTGTACTTTTAAGAGCATGCTTGTCCTGTTTAAGCATGCTCTTATTCTTTTGTATTGATGATCCGCAAATCCTTTCCTGTTAAACCATAATGCAAATTATCATGAAGAAGTTAATATTCTTCCTGCCAACTCTGTTCTTCTTATTTTCCATCCGTGCAGAAGCCGGAATTTCTCCAACCAGCCTGAAATGTGAAAATCTTGAAAATCCACAGGTTGTTGACATTGTTAATCCACGCCTCTCGTGGGTCAATATTGCATCGGAAGGTGAACGCGGGCAGGTTCAGGTTGCCTGGGAAATTAGAGTGGCGGGAACGAGGGAAAAACTGCTGAAAGGCGAGGCTGACTTATGGAACAGCGGAAAAGTAGCTGGTAGTCAATCCTTTAATATAGTCTACAGAGGAAAAACATTAACCTCAAGGCAGGACTGCTGGTGGCAGGTCAGGGCATGGGATAAAAGCGGCAAAGTATCGGAATGGAGCGAACCGGCTTTCTGGAGTATGGGGCTGCTCAATCCCGGAGAATGGAAAGCAAAATGGATTGGGGCTCCCTGGCAGGGGGAAGAACCCATACCTGACCCTGTTCGCGGTGAAAACAGACAGTCCGTGCTGAAAGAATTGCCGCCTCCGGCTCCCCTCCTGAGAAAAAAAATCAACATAATAAAGGAAATCAAAGAGGCCAGGGCTTATGTCACCGGCCTTGGATATTTTGAATTCCATGTGAACGGCGCAAAAGTAAGCGACGATGTCCTGGTTCCCAACCAGACAAATTATGGTAAGAGGCCGGGGCTTGAAAAAGCCGGGATACCTCTCCCTGACGATTTCAGGGAATACAGGGTGATGTACCTTTCATATGATATTTCCGGACTTCTCAAAAAGGGGGAGAATATACTGGGAGCGATAGTGGGAAATGGTTTTTACAATGCCCCCATGAACTGGACCCAATCTTACGGAACGCCAAGGTTTATCGGTCAGATATACATCACCTATACTGATGGCACTGAGGATATTATTGTGTCGGATGAGAGCTGGAAAGCATCAAGAAGCCCGATTGTAATGGATCTTATCTATCAGGGCGAACACTATGATGCCCGTCTGGAACAAACGGGCTGGAACGCTCCCGGATTTGATGATTCATCATGGGAGAATGCAGTTCTGAGAAGAAAGCCCGAAGGTATCATGAAGGCTCATATGTCGCCAACCGATAAAGTAATGGAGCGGCTGAAGCCGGTGGCAATCATTAAGAACTCAGATGGCAAATACTATGTCGATTTCGGCCAGGAAATCTCAGGCTGGGTCAGGATTACCGGTCTCCGGGGTGATGCCGGTCGGGTAATTGATTTTGATTATGTCTGCGAGTCCACTATGGGAGATAATACTTACACCTTAAAAGGAGGCGGAGATGAATCATACGCTGCACGTTTTACATGGTTTGTCTTCAGGCAGGTTGTAGTCAACAACTGGCCGGGAAACCTGAGTGCCGACCAGATCACCGCTGAAGCTGTTTATACAGATGTGGAAACGACAGGAAAATTTGAAACATCGAATCCGCTTTTCAACAACATAAACCGGATATGGTGGAGGAGCCAGACCGACAATATGCATGGTGCAATTGCAAGCGACTGCCCTCACAGGGAACGGTCACCCTATACCGGCGACGGACAGGTGGCTTGTGTAACAGTAATGCACAATTTTGATTCCCGGGCATTTTATACAAAGTGGATCCAGGATATTGTAGGTGCACAGATTGAAGAGACAGGATATGTACCCAATGGCGCCCCCTGGCAGCCCGGATGCGGCGGAGGTGTGGCCTGGGGGGCTGCAGTCAACATCATGCCCTGGGAATATTTTGTACATTATGGCGATACGAGTCTGCTAAGGTACACATATGATGCCATGAAAGGATATGTTAGATACATGCTGACATGGACTGATAAAGATGGCATCATGAATTCACAGCGCCCGGGAAACAACGGCCTGCCCCTGAGATGGTTCAACCTGGGCGACTGGTGCGCTCCGGAAGAATTGCCGCCCGACTCGATGGTCCATACATTCTACCTGTGGCGATGTGCCGATTTTACTTCAAAAGCCGCAAAGGTGCTGGGTTTCACCAATG
>JAGDMB010000241.1 GCA_017860375.1 Bacteroidota bacterium
CGGAATCGCAAAGGGAAAAAGGTTACCCTGATCACAGGCTTTTCCGGTAAAGAGGATGACCTTCAGAAACTGGGCAGGGACCTTAAAACGATCTGCGGGTCAGGAGGGACGGCAAAAGAGGGAGAGATCCTTATTCAGGGTGATTTTCGTGATAAAGTAATGGCCTACCTTTCAGTAAAAGGATACAAAGTTAAAAAATCAGGCGGGTGATTTCTTTGGTGAACAAAATAAAAGAATTTCGTAAGGCATTGAAGCCTTGGCACTTCGTTGCCATTGGATTGCTGTTGGCTTGCGTTATCCTTTATGGTGTCTGCCTGCCGCAAAAACTATTTACGGATCCCATATCCACGGTACTGTTTGACAGGAACGGCGTGCTGCTCGGGGCAAAAATTGCAGATGACGGCCAATGGCGGTTTCCCGAAATTGCAGATGTACCCCACAAGCTGGCATTATGCATTGTCACTTTTGAGGACCGGTATTTTTACCGGCATCCCGGATTTAATCCGGTTTCGATGGTCAGGGCAATCTTTCAGAACATCAAAGCGGGGCGAATCGTGCAGGGCGGAAGTACAATCACCATGCAGGTGATCCGGTTGTCCAGAAAAGGAAAACCAAGAACGGTCGGGGAAAAGATTATTGAAATACTGCTGGCCACAAGGCTTGAATTATCGGCCACGAAGGAAGAGATCCTGCGGCTTTATTGTTCGCATGCTCCTTACGGTGGCAATGTGGTTGGACTTGATGCCGCATCGTGGAGGTATTTTGGTTTGAGTGGTCCTGAATTATCATGGGGCGAGGCTGCTTTGCTGGCCGTACTTCCCAACAGCCCCTCCCTTATACATCCGGGAAGGAACAGGTTGTTGCTGACGGAAAAAAGAAACCGGCTGCTGGAAAGGATCCGCCAGCAAGGCGCCATTGATTCCGTGACCTGCCGTACAGCAAAACTTGAACCGATACCGGAATTGCCGCTGCCGTTGCCGCAATTGGCGCCCCATCTGCTTTCAAGCGTATACAACAGGCAGGCAGACAAACCGGTTCGGTCTACACTGGACGCGGACCTTCAGATCAGGGCCGGTGAGATCATTCATAAATATCATACGGTATACCGTTATAACGAGATCCATAACCTGTCTGCCCTGATCGTCGAAGTAGAGACCGGCAACGTACTGGTTTATATTGGAAATGTGACCGCAAATGCCGATAGGGATAACGGAAATGATGTGGACATCATAACCTCTCCGCGCAGCACAGGAAGTTTATTGAAGCCCATTTTATTCGGCGCCATGATTGAAGACGGTATGATTTTGCCCGGCAGCCTGATCCCTGACATTCCAATGAACTTTAAAGGATTCTCCCCCCGGAACATGAACCAGCAGTTTGAAGGCGCTGTTCCGGCCAAAAACGCACTGTCGCGTTCGTTAAATGTCCCCGCGGTGCGGATGCTGCAGGATTATGGAGTGGACCGTTTTTACCATTTGCTGAAGCAGCTTGGCATGAGTACCCTGACCCGGCCTTCTGATCATTACGGATTATCCCTGATCCTTGGCGGAGCGGAAGGTACTTTGTGGGATATGGTTGCGGTTTATGCCTCTTTTTCAAGAACCCTGAATCATTATGAGCAGTACGGCACGTATTTTAAAAGCGATTTTCGCGGATTGAACTTCCAGGCATCGGGCCCGGGAAAGGAAATCCTGACGGGTCCTTCCGATCAGCCGTTTATCCTGAGTGCTTCATCGGTATGGGTCATGTACAACGCCATGCACGAAGTTAACCGGCCGGATGCGGAATCGGGGTGGAGGAATTATGAATCCGGACGAAGGATAGCATGGAAAACCGGGACCAGTTTTGGATACCGCGATGGCTGGGCTATTGGCACGACACCCGAATATGCCGTGGGAGTCTGGGTTGGAAATGCTGACGGGGAAGGCCGGCCCGGACTCACCGGCATTGCAACGGCAGCTCCTGTTATGTTTGAGCTTTTTTCGTTATTGCCCTATAAAGGATGGTTTGCGGAGCCTGTGAATGAGCTGATCGATGCGGCTGTTTGCAGGCAAAGCGGTTACCGGGCCGGTCTCAATTGCAGAGGGATCGATACCCTAAGGATTCCGTATACATGCAAAACAGTGCCTTCCTGTACATTCCACAGACTGATTCACCTGTCACCGGATGAACGGTTCAGAATAAACAGCAATTGCGCTGAGATGTCCGAAATGGTGCATAAAACCTGGTTTGTTTTGCCTCCCATTCAGGAATGGTATTATAAGAACAAACACCATGATTACGCCGTATTGCCTCCCTTTAAGCCTGGATGCGGGCAGGAAGAAATTCCTTCCATGGAACTGATCTATCCCCGGGACGTAATACGGATCTATATTCCGGTCCAACTGGACGGTACAAGAAGCCGTGTTGTTTTTGAAGCGGCACACCGGAGGCCTGAAACTTCGATATACTGGCACCTGGATGATCAGTTCATAACCGTCACCCGCCATATTCATCAGGTCGAGCTGTTGCCTTCAAATGGATGGCACACGGTTACCCTTGTGGACGAGCAGGGTGAAATTATCCGCAAGAAATTTCTGGTACTGGATACAGAATAATAGCGTCCGTTTCCTGTCCTTCCCTTCTCGTTGCACAAAGCAGGATGCACGGGCACTTAACGATTTTTAACGCATCGGGGCTGAACCGGATTTGCTTTTTATTTATATATTTACCGTTCAAATCGGACCTTTCCTGATGCAAAAAAGAGACAATGTAATTCGGCGGCGGTTAAGGGCATCCTATGCCACCTCGGTCATCAGTATTTCACTGGTGCTTTACATGCTGGGTTTGGTCGGACTGCTGTTGCTGAACACAAAAAAACTATCGGATTATGTAAAGGAAAATGTGGGTTTCAGTGTTTTTCTCAATGATGATATTAAAGAAGTTGAAATATTCGGATTGCAGAAATTACTGGATTCAAGGCATTACGTGAAAGAAACCGCGTATATAACCAAGGAACAGGCTGTCAGGGATTTTCAAAAGGAATGGGGTGAGGATTTTGAAGATTTTCTGGGTTTCAATCCCTTGCCTGCATCGATCGACGTTAAATTGTACGCACCCTACGCCAATCCTGACAGCATCGCCGTGATCGAAAAAGACATCATGACTTACACCGGAGTAAGGGACGTGGTATACCAGAAAGACCTGATTTATAAGGTAAACAATAATGTCCGGAAAATAAGTCTTTCTATTCTGGCATTCAGTTTCTTATTGTTTCTTATTGCCCTTACCCTGATCAATAATACCATTCGCTTATCCGTCTATGCCAAACGTTTCATCATACGGACTATGCAACTGGTAGGAGCACAGCATCCGATCATTCGCAGGCCGTTTCTAAACATGAGTTTTTACCATGGATCGCTCGCAGCCTTGATCGCCATCGGATTATTGATCGCCACGATGATCATAGCGGAAAGGCAGCTGGAAGGACTTTTTAGCCTTAAAGACTACCGGATCTCGATTATCCTTTTTTCCATGGTATTGATCATCGGAATTATTCTTACATGGATCTCCACCCTCCTTGCCGTAAACCGGTATTTATCGATGACAACAGATGATTTATATTCCTAATATTTAACACTATGGCAACAAAAAAAGACGAAGCGGCCAATAAAACGGGCTTTGCTCTCGGGAAAGAAAATTATAAACTGATGGTTATAGGCTTCCTTATCATTATTATAGGCTTTTTGCTGATGATAGGAGGCAAATCCGAAGATCCGAACGTTTTCAATGCGGATGAAATTTTCAGCTTTCGCCGCGTAACATTGGCTCCCATGATTGTGCTTGCGGGCTTTGTTTTTGAAATATGGGCCATTATGAAAAAACCAAAAGAAAATTAATATATTAATAATGAGTTGGTTAGAGGCTTTGATTATTGCAATAGTTGAAGGCATTACGGAATTTCTGCCCATATCTTCCACGGGGCATATGATACTGACAAAAGAGATCCTGCATATGCAGAACAGCGAATTCATTAACCTGTTTATAGTAAATATTCAATTCGGAGCCATACTCTCTGTCGTTGTATTGTATTGGAAGAGGTTTTTCAAATCCCTCGGCTTTTATTACAAATTGTTTGTTGCGGTTATTCCTGCCGGTATTTTGGGTCTTCTGGCAGGGGAATACATTGACCAGCTGTTTGAGAAAGCATTCATTGTGGCTTGTTCATTGATTCTTGGCGGTATTGTGTTATTGTTTGTGGATAAGTGGTTTACAAAGGCAGATGAAAACCAGGAGATTACGTATCCGAAGGCATTTATGATCGGACTTTTCCAGGTAATTGCCATGATTCCGGGGATCTCCAGGTCGGCTGCCACGATTATTGGCGGAATGACGCAAAAACTGACCCGTAAAAACGCTGCCGAGTTTTCCTTTTTCCTGGCCGTTCCGACCATGTTTGCCGCTTCGGCTTATAAGCTTTATAAAAACTATGATGCGCTGAGCATTGATAATGTGGGAATCCTTTTGTTTGGGAATGCGGTTGCCTTTATCGTGGCATTAATAGCCATAAGGAGTTTCATCCAATTCCTTACAAAAAATGGATTCAGGGTTTTTGGCTGGTACAGAATCGGGGTCGGATTGGTAATTATTCTTCTTATCGCAGCCGGTAAAATGTCACGGTAAATGGATTTTATTAAAGGTGAAGTACTTTTATTCAATAAACCTTATGGCTGGACTTCTTTTCAGCTGGTCAATAAAATAAGGTTTACCATCAAACATGAACGAAAAAT
>JAGDMB010000242.1 GCA_017860375.1 Bacteroidota bacterium
CGTCCCCTGAAATCACCAGAAGCATCGGTGTAATCCGCCCACTGTTCATACTGAAAAAGGTGCTGAAGGTAGCTTTCCCTGATCCTGCTCCATTCTTTCCTGTAAAGCCGGTTAATCCATGTTGTCAGGTACTTCAGGGCATCCGTGAATACATCCTCCCGGTCGATTGTGCGGCCCAGTAAAAGTTTCATGGAGGTAGGATTGCCACCGGCAAAGGCAAACCGGGTCTGGTTGACATTAAGCCCTATACCGACTACCGATGAGGATACACGGCTCCCCTGCATTGAATTTTCAATCAAAATACCACCGATTTTCCGGCCTGCGGAAACCATATCATTCGGCCATTTAACCTGTGCTGTTATTCCTTCCTGCTTTAATAAATCAAGTATCCCCATCGAAATGCTCATGAGGAGGTAAAAATGACGCCGAACTTCCAAAAATGAAGGCGTAAGGATGAAACTGAATGTCAGGTTCATACCCTTTGTGCTTTCCCAGGTATTTCCTTTCTGGCCCCGACCCATCGTCTGAACCTCTGCCAAAATAACAGTACCTTCCGGAGCGTCGCCGTTTTTTATCAGCCGACTTGCATAGGAATTGGTGGAATCGACCTGATCAAGCCTTATTAAGGGGATCCCGATTGCAATTTCAGACAACATAATTCAGTGATTTATAATTTTTGGTACTGTTGTTGATATAGTATATTCTGAACCATATTGACAGAAATGCCATACAATCATTTACGACATGAATTAATCCTTTTCATTCCTGCTAAATTCATTAATTTTGTAGTATTAAACTATTAAACAATCATTAAATTTGGGAAACAGCATTGATCTGGTACATTGTATAACCGAAGCCATCCGGGAGAAGAAAGGAAAGGAAATTGTCAATATGAACCTGGTGCGTCTTGGCTATGCGATGTGTGACAATTTCATCGTGTGTCATGGTGATTCAACAACGCAGGTTAGTGCAATTGCAGAATGGGTGGAGGAAAAGGTAAAAGAACGGGCGCAAATACACCTTGCCCACCGTGAAGGTTCGGAACACGCACGCTGGATCCTGCTGGATTACGGGTCGGTCGTAGTGCATGTATTTATTAAGGAAGCACGCGAGTATTACAGGCTTGAAGAACTGTGGGGAGATGCGGACATTACTATTTTGAAAGAAGAGGATCAATAATAAACCGTAGCATGGAAGAAACACAAGACAATAAAGAAACTACTAATAATACATCCAAAAATAAAGATTCGAAGCCGGGTGATCTTTTTAACGGGAGCAAAAAGCCAAGGTTTAACGCCGTATGGCTTTATGTCCTTATCGGGATGACGCTTGTATCCATTTATTTGTTTGACTCCAGCAAGCAAATCCCGGAAATCGACTGGGTCTATTTCAAGAATGAATTGCTGCTAAAAGGGGAAGTCGAAAAGATCGTGGTCGTCAACAACAAAGAGGTTGAGATCTATATCAAGCCCGAATTCCTCAACCAGCCCAAGCATCAGAAACTGGCATCCAAAGGGCTCAGTTCGCTCAACCGGACAGGACCGCATTACAAATTGCCAGGCATGTTATCGCTGGAAGGATTTGAAAAAAAGCTGGAGGAAGCCCAGAAAGATATTCCCGAAGAAAAAAGGATTTACCCGATTGCAAAAGACAAGCAGTCGATGGGACAGATCTTCTGGTACCTCCTTCCCATCATTGCACTGGTGGTACTGTATGTGGTCATTTTCCGCAGGATGAGCGGAGGAGGAGGCGGTGGCGCAGGAACCAATATTTTCAACGTCGGGAAATCGAAAGCCAAAATTTTTGACAAGGACACCACCGTTAAAATTGACTTTAAAGATGTGGCAGGACTGGAGGAAGCCAAAGTGGAAATCAAAGAAATTGTCGACTTCCTGAAGAAACCAAAGAAATATACCGACCTGGGGGGCAAGATTCCCAAAGGAGCGCTGCTGGTGGGTCCTCCCGGAACCGGTAAGACCCTGCTTGCAAAGGCGGTGGCCGGTGAAGCCCACGTTCCCTTTTTCTCCCTTTCGGGTTCCGATTTTGTGGAGATGTTTGTCGGTGTCGGGGCATCAAGGGTGCGTGACCTATTTAAACAGGCAAAAGAAAAAGCGCCCTGCATTGTTTTCATCGATGAAATCGATGCCATCGGAAGAGCCCGCGGAAGAAATCCCAACTTCGGTGCAAACGATGAACGCGAGAATACCCTGAACCAGTTGCTTACGGAGATGGACGGTTTTGCATCCAATGCCGGGGTGATCATCCTGGCAGCCACAAACCGTGCAGATATTCTCGATAAGGCCCTGCTCAGGGCGGGAAGGTTCGATCGTCAGATCTATGTGGAACTCCCTGACCTGAACGAACGCAAGGAGATATTCCTCGTTCACCTTCGCCCGATTAAAATGGAAAAAGATCTCGACATTGAATTTCTGGCCCGGCAGACACCCGGTTTTTCCGGAGCGGATATTGCCAATGTATGCAATGAATCTGCCCTGATTGCGGCCAGAAAAAATAAAAAAGCCGTCCAAAGACAGGATTTTCTCGATGCAATTGACCGCATCGTTGGCGGACTTGAAAAGAAAAACAAGATCATTTCCGAGGAAGAAAAACGTACCATCGCTTACCATGAAGGTGGACATGCCACGGTTAGCTGGCTGCTCGAACATGCCAACCCTCTGGTAAAGGTTACCATCATTCCCCGGGGAAAATCACTGGGCGCCGCATGGTATCTGCCTGAAGAAAGACAGATCACCACGCGCGAACAACTGCTTGACGAGATGTGTGCAACCCTTGGCGGGAGGGCAGCCGAACAGATCATTTTTAACAAGGTCTCAACCGGCGCGCTTAACGACCTCGAAAGAGTTACCAAGCAAGCCTATGCCATGGTAACGTATTTCGGACTCAGCGATAAAGTCGGGAATCTCAGTTTTTACGATTCCACCGGTCAGCAGGAGTATGCTTTCCAGAGACCATACAGTGAAAAGACATCCGAATTGATTGACCAGGAAGTAAAGGATATTATTGATACCCAGTATCAGAGAGCCCTTGGAATTCTCGAAGAACAGAAAGAAGGATTGAAGAAGCTTTCGGATCAGTTGCTTGAAAAAGAAGTCATCTTCACGGAAGACCTGGAGAAGGTATTCGGCAAAAGAAAAGCCGGAAGGGTCCCTGATATGGGCGAGAAACCGAAAAAACCCGTGAAGAAACCCAAAAAAAGGAAACCCGTGGTCGTGGACAGTGAAGCATTCGCATCCGCTCCCGAAAAAACGGAAACAACACCTGCTCCCGGGAAGACGGAAGATATTGCAGAATCGGCATGAATCCGAACCGGAAGAACCCATTGCTGAAACTTCATGGAGCATGACTGGATAACCGTTTTCAGCACCGGCAATATATACCGTGCACAGTTTGCAAAAGAATTGCTTAGCGACCAGGGTATTGAGGCCATTATCATCAACAAAACAGATTCCGGATTGCTTCATCCGAGTGGCTATGTCGAAGTTTTTGTCAGGCGGGAAGATTTGATCAAGGCCATGCATCTCTTAAAAACAGCTCATTTTGAATAACTTTTTTCAACGGCTATTTTCAGGTATCGGGTACATTGCGATGATGGCAGGAGCCATCCTGGCCGGGAAATATTTCTACGGAATCCTCTTTCTCGCTGTCACCCTGCTTACATTGTACGAATTCTACAGGCTTTACGCAGGCACGCCTTATCCGGTCCCGAAGTTTTCCGGGATGGCAGCCGGAGGCCTTATTTTTGTAATCAGTTTTCTCAGTTTTTCCGGCCTTGCACCTGTTAAACTTTACAGCCTGATCATTCCTGTTGCCCTGTTCCTGTTTATGGCGGAAATATACCGCAAAAAGGACAATCCTTTCCTTTCCTTGTCAGTTATGTTCTTCGGGCTCATTTATATCGCCGTTCCCTATTCTTTGTCTGCCTTCCTGGTCTTTCCTGCAGCAAATAGCCACCTGTATACGCCAGGAAACCTGCTGGGATTGATGATCCTGGTATGGCTCAACGATACCGGAGCCTATGTTTTCGGAATGCTCTTTGGCAAACACCGTCTTTTTGAACGCATCTCTCCCAAAAAATCATGGGAAGGAGCGATTGGAGGTACGATTGTCACCCTGGTCCTCGGGTATTGGATGAATTTTTTCGTACCCTCTCTATCCCGCACGGATTGGATTGTTCTTGGTTTGCTGGTTTCAGTTTTCGGTGTATATGGCGACCTGTTTGAGTCATTGCTGAAAAGAACCGCCGGAGTTAAGGATTCCGGTACTCTAATGCCCGGACATGGAGGTATTCTCGATCGAATGGATTCGCTTTTATTTATTATACCTGCATCGGTGGCTTACCTGATGCTGAAAATCGCACTTTTTTAAATCGCCTTAAAATGAACCTGCACAAAGAAGGAATTCTGACGCTGACCCTGGTATTCGCCGCTGTCGTTGCAATAAACTTTGGAATTTCCCTGCTGACCCATAACCGCCTGGCTGAAATCCTCACTGCCCTGGTGACCATCCCTGTCTTCCTGCTTGTGGTGTGGTTTTTCAGGAATCCGGCACGGCCTGTTATACCGGATGAATCTGCGGTATATTGTCCAGCCGACGGCAAAGTGGTTGTCATTCAGAAAACATGGGAGAAAGAATATTTTAAAGATGAACGGTGGCAGGTTTCCATTTTCATGTCGCCGCTCAACGTTCATGTAAACCGCTACCCGGTGAGCGGACAAGTAACCTACTTCCGCTACCATGCCGGA
>JAGDMB010000243.1 GCA_017860375.1 Bacteroidota bacterium
TATTCCTGGCCAGGGAAATATAAAATTCCGCTTCCTTTTCATTTGCTTCCCCGATACACCATCCTATATAACCATACTGATAATTCACCAGCGATAACAGTATTTCATTGCTTTTTCTTTCCTGGTTCTGAATTCTGTCCATAATTTTTTTCCAGCCTGCCATATCGTTCCTGATATACGCATTGTATATCTCGGTCTTATCGTTACCGTAGATTCTTACGGAGATCAACAGGATAATACTGATGGTTATTGTATATATCTTCCTTTCCATTGATATCGTTTTAGACCGGCATTGATAAGGGCCCTGTAAATAAACAAGCCAAGAACAAGCTGCTGCGGTACAATATATAGAATATTCAGCAAAATGCGCTGATGACTGATAATTGAAACAATAATGCGGGTTGCCAGATATACAGTACAATACAAATAAAAGATGGGTCGGGGTAATCCAAAGAAAATGATGAAAGGTCCAAATGTGGTTATGATCCAGAAGAGAATGGCAAGAAGAAAGGAACGGCCAAAAAAAGCGGTCACATTTTTCGAAAATCCATGTACGGCAGTCTTAAATCCCTCATACATCCTGCATTGTATGGTATTATCCCCTACAAGGCATGCAACAGGTATCGTATTTTTCTTGTACATCCGGGAGATAGCAATGTCCTCAACCGGGTTCATTTTCATTTTCTCATGCGGTTTAAGGGTTTTATAAACGGTAGCATCAAACAGCATAAATTGCCCGTTTGCAGCAGAGAACGAAGAAAAACCGGAAATCCTGACAAGAATCAGCGGTAATAAGGACAACAATATATAGTTCATCGTGGGAACTGTAAGCCATTCTCCTGTGCTTTTCATTATCTGCTGTGGAAAAACCGAAAGCAATCCCAGCCTGTACTGTCTTGCGTAAGATACAGCCTTTACGACAGCATCGTGGTGAATCCGTACATCGGCATCCAGGAATAAAAAGTATTTTCCCTTTGCATGCTGCGACAATATTTGGCAGGCATGCATTTTGCCCAGCCATCCGTCAGGCAAGCCCGATGAAGGAATAAGCCTGATGCGGGGATCAACCTTCATAAATTTTGAAATCACATCCACAGAGTTATCATCCGATTCATCATCAAATACCAGTATTTCAATATTCTTACACTCTTGATGAATAAGATCATCAAGGATAATCCCAACGGTGTTTTCTTCATTCCTGACAGGAATAAGTATTGAAACCAGACCTTCATAGGAATCAGACAAAGCAGACAGCTTTGGACGACGGATCAGATTAATGGAAGCAACAAGCAATTGCAGAACGGCAAAAATGAATATGAACCAGGCAATCGCTATCATTGGTCTGATTTTTTTTGCTGTTCTGCTATACAGGAAGAATAGAACAGGTTATATTCATTCTGCAGGAAGATAATATCATGGTTATCGTGCCAATATTCTTTAAAAAATATGTACAAATCCGGCACAGAATGCGAAAAATAGTCAATCAGGTTTGCAATAAACACAATCTGGATTTTATTCTCAACCATCTCCAGCAGTTTTTCAATACCCTTTTCAAATTGAAATGAAGTATTGTAAAGGGATTGGATTTTTCCCTGAGGGAAAAGCAAAACTGCATTCCCTTGATCATTAAGCAGTTCAGCGGTATACCGCAGGGATTCAAGAATGCTTTTGCTCCCTTTTTTAATTGAATACCCCCCTGTTTTGTTCAATACCGAAAACATTTTTAGCTGTTCTTCCAACATCATAAAATGATATTTCTTTTTGAACACTTTCAGATTCAGATAGCTGACCCAGAATCCGTCCCACCAGCTTACGTGATTTGCAATAAACAGGATGGGCAACTCCCGGTCATGAAAATTCCCGGACAGGTGAACTTTTTTAAAACGCCGAGACACTATCCAAATCGTATACCACTTAAAAAAAGGATACACTATCGGATGATGACGTGCTTTTACGATCATCTTTTTATTTTAAAAAAATGCGCAGTGCAAGAAAAAATAAAAACTGACAGAGCAGAACCCAGGGGGCTATTGGATTTTTTGTACTAATTCTACCCCACTTGAGAATGAAATGAAATAGCAGGGCCAATAAGAACCAGGCAACATAATTTTGAAAAGGAACAATGGAATTTACCCACGACCACATATCTGTCTTTGTTGCTACCGGCTCAATAACAATATCATATATCAGCATTATTAGTGAGGCAAACACTATTTTCAATCCGGTATGCAAATCAAATCTTTCGAAAATGGAAGAAGAAGTATATACCAGGAAAAGCCAATTGAAGCCGATGATCAAGGGTGTATTGAACAGGCTGAATCCCAATGTTTTTCCGTATGTATAATTACCAAAAATCCGATGTGTGCGGATACCGATAACTTCAATGAAATATCCCAGTACCGCTATCAGAATAAATATTAGTATGGATTTGAGCGTATAGGGATTTTCTGCAAATAAAAGGACGATAAGCAGGCTCAGCATCAATGCAACGGGGGTAAGCTGCAGCGATTTTGCATGTGTCTCCGGTGTGATGATACCGATAAAACCCATGGTAAACACAAAAAACGCAAGGCATACAAGGATCAGAACCTGCACAAATCCTCTGGAAGATAGTTTCCTGAGATTACTGTTCATTATTCTTTTCTTTTATACATTCATTCACCTTGCGGTATATCTTTTTGAACCAAACGGTAAAATTAGCCGGATTATCTGCCATTTCACGCTCCAGATCCGTATATGAAACAACACGCCAATCCATCACCTCATCTTGATTCAGCAGGGGCAAGTCATCGGAAATCCCAATGAATACATGATCCAATTCATTCTCCGTCATGCCGTTATCCAATTGTTCCTTGTACCTAAAACTGAATATTTCGTATAATTCACATTGCAGTCCCATTTCTTCCCCTAATCTTCTGTTGGCAGCCTGCAGGCTTGTTTCACCAGGATAGGGGTGACTGCAGCAGGTATTGGTCCATAAACTTTTTGAATGGTATTTATGCAATGCCCTCCGTTGCAAAACCCATTCTCCTTTTGAGTTAAAGATAAAGACAGATACCGCCCGGTGAAGCAACGCCTTTTTATGAACCTCTGACTTTTCAAGGATTCCGGTTACGGTATCATTTTCATCCACCAGTATTATAAAGGGTTCCTTCATTTTTTGCGGCACTTAACCTATTCAGCCATACCAATTCCATTCAGATAAGGTTTAATACATAAGCAATATAGGCCTTTACCAGCAGCGCAAGTTTTTTCATTCGGGAAACGCTAATGCGCGATTCCATTATCTTTTCAGCAGGTTTCTTCTGAATTTTCTTCAGCAAGGCCAAATAATAATAATAGGCAATGGAAACCGCAAGTTTCGACCTGCCGGGTAACCATCGAATTCCTTCAAAGGATGCCGTAAAATCAGCCTTAATTTGCGGGATGATCCTTTCTTTTAATTCATCTGTTAAAATCCCGCCTGCCAGTTCAGGAAAATACTGCCTTTTCAGCACATGAGTATCGTTCCTTAAGTCGCGCAGGAAATTGACTTTTTGAAACGCTGATCCCAATCGCATGGCCGGTGCTTTCAACCGCTCATACAGGGCTTCATCCGCGTTAACAAATACTTTCAGGCACATCAATCCAACGACATCGGCCGACCCATATACGTATTCATCCATTTCTTTTTTGCTGTTGTACTGGGTTTTGGATAAATCAGACCGCATGCTTTTCAGGAAAGCTTTGATAAGTGTGTCATCGATGCGATACTTTTTTACCGTAAGCAAAAAGGAATGCAGAACGGGATTCGTACTAACTCCTCTTTCAGCCGCAATATAGTATTCGTTCTCAAACGAATCTATAATTTTATCTTTATCATTTGCCTGAAAGGTATCAACAATCTCATCGGCATATCGAACAAATCCATAAATACTATAAATAGCCTGACTGCCATCGTTTTCCAGAAAACCAACCGCTTTTGAAAAAGAGTCGCTGTATTCCTCTGTAATCAGGCGGCTTATTTTAAAGGCAACGTTGTTATACAGCTTATCCATTCACACAACATATCAAATTACAAAGATGCAAAAAAATAGTAAATAATAAATATCGCTTGCGATATAATAAGTCCGGCATTCTGCACGCAATAAGCTATTAATGACTAAAAAATAATAAGACACCCGCATGTAATAAATTTAAGGCAAAAGGCCTCCGGGGGGAGGGAATAAGCATGGACCAAAGGATTTAAAATTTTCGTTCACGCTTTTTTGGCCAGTCTGTCACCAATTAAAAGCATTTTATCCTGCCTGTCCTGTGAGTAAGAGCGGGATTCTCTGTCGATATATTCGTATAAAGCCAGGGATTTCCGGTACAGCAAATAACTATCGGTATGTTTTTCTTCAGCCCGCAATAATTCGGCTTCGGCATAAAACAATTCTGCCAGCATCTCGAGATGACCGTTGGTGTAATGGAACTCTTTCAGCAGGTTTTCAATAAGTTTTTCTTCCGGCAGGTCTCTCAATTTGAGTGAATCATGCTGAAAGGCAAAACGATACGCATTTTCCAATGCATGGGACGCCTGGTTGATATCCCCTGTTTTGATTAGTTTTAAGATACCGGCAATCAGCTGCGCAAGCATTTCAATCATACGTAAAATGTAATCGCGCTGGTACATGTATACTTCCTGTATTTTAAGATCAGTTTAATTTTTCTGAGATCAGGGTGAAAGCCCTGTCCTCATCCA
>JAGDMB010000001.1 GCA_017860375.1 Bacteroidota bacterium
TACGAGGAATAATAAATAGCATTTTTATCCCAACATTGTAACGGTTACAATCCGGGGTTTCTTTTTATTCTGCACCGGTGTCCATTTTTCTTATGCCATCTGCTCCGTTGCCCATTTTTCTTATGCCGTCTGTTCCGTTGCCCATTTTTCTTATGTTGTCTGCTCCGTTGTCCATTTTTTTATGCCGTTTATTGGCAAAGGGTTTTGTTTATCCAATCCACTAAAAAATTAGATTAAACGGCAAATCTCATTAGATTTGTGTCAGAATTTCTATTCTTAACCGGATTACAAAAAAGTGGAAGTCTTTCATCACCGAAGGGAGATCAAATTACGCGTTGTATCGCTCAAAAAGGCGGGAAAATCGATTGGTTTTGTGCCCACCATGGGAGCGCTGCACGCTGGCCATATTTCCCTCGTTCGTCATGCCAGGCAGCAGAATGATGTCATCGTGGTCAGCATATTTGTGAATCCCACACAATTTAATAACAAGGAAGACCTGGTCAGGTACCCGCGAACGATTGATGCCGACCTCCTCCTGCTGGAAAAAGAAGGCTGCGATTTCGTGTTCATTCCCGATGAAATGGAAATGTATCCCGAACCCGATCTGCGGGTCTTCAGCTTCGGCAACTTCGATAAAGTGATGGAGGGAAAGTTCCGGCCAGGACATTTCAACGGCGTGGCGCAGATCGTGACCAAGCTTTTCGATACCGTAACTCCCGACCGGGCCTATTTCGGACAAAAAGATTTCCAGCAGCTGGCCATTATCCGAAAGCTTGCTTCGGACTGCAGATACCCGGTAGAGATTGTGGCATGCCCCATTGTGCGTGAAGCCGATGGCCTTGCCATGAGCTCACGCAACACGCGGCTGACCCCCGAAGAACGGCAGCACGCGCCGCTTATCTACAAAACCCTGCTGAAAGCGCAGGAAACAGGTAGATCCGTATCGCCGGAAAGCCTAAAAAAGGCCGTCATTGATTCGATCAATGATGACCCTTTCCTGCAGGTCGAATATTTCGAGATCGTAGACGATAAGACCCTTCAGCCGGTCAAAAGCTGGGACAAGCCCGGTACAAAAATCGGGTGCATCGCCGTCCTTGCGGGAAAAATAAGACTGATTGATAATATAACTTTTAATTCGTAAATTTGGCCAATATGGTTATAGAAGTTTTAAAATCGAAAATACACCGGGTTAGCGTTACCGAGTCGAACCTGCAGTACATTGGCAGTATCACTATTGACGAAAACCTGATGGATGCTGCCAACCTGATTGAGAACGAGAAGGTGCAGGTCATTAATATCAACAACGGCGAACGTTTTGAAACCTATGTGATCACCGGGAAAAGAGGATCGGGTATCATATGCCTCAACGGGCCTGCGGCCCGCAAGGTACAGGTTGGCGACATCGTTATTGTATTGTCGTATGCCATGATGGAATTTGAAGAAGCAAAAAAATTCAAGCCGTCCATTATCTTCCCTGATCCTGGCACGAACAGGCTCCAGTGATCATGCAACGGCAGGTTATTTTTTGCCGGTTCTCCTTTTCCCTCGATAGTTTTTCTGTTTATACGTACCCTACATCCCCTTTTTTATGAACCGAATCGACTCTATCCAGTCCAAGATTCTGAACGAAAAAACATTGAGTTCCTGGCTTGCCCGGATGCATTTTAAAAAAAAGAAAATTGTTTTTACCAGCGGCTGTTTTGACATCCTCCACCCGGGCCAGATTGTGTATCTTTCCAAGGCTGCTGACAGCAGTGATGTGCTGATCATCGGACTGAATTCCGATGCCTCGGTGAGGAAGCTGAAAGGGGAAGGCAGACCTGTGGTGGACCAGGATTCCAGGGCACTGCTATTGGCCTCCCTTTGTTTTGTATCCGCTGTCGTGCTGTTTGAGGAAGACACTCCGCAAAGGCTGATTCAAATCATACAACCGGATGTTCTGGTAAAAGGCAGTGACTATATGCCCGAAGAGATTGTGGGATATGACATTGTGAAGGCCCGCGGCGGTGAGGTGCTGACCATTGACTTTGTGGAAGGATATTCCAGCTCATCGATACGCAGGAAGATAGCGGAGACCAAATAGAAAATGGCCAAATCCAAAACTGTCTTCTTTTGCCGCAACTGCGGTGCCGAAGCCCCCAAGTGGCTTGGCAAATGCCCTGACTGCGGGGAATGGAACACGTATGTTGAAGAGGTGGTGCGGACAAAAGCTCCTGCCGAACATCACCGCGACTCCGAAAAGAACGCCAGGCCGGTTGCACTTTCCGAGATCTCCTCTTCGGAGGAAGAACGGATGGATACCGGCATCGGGGAACTCAATCGTGTGCTGGGAGGAGGACTTGTTTACGGATCGGTGGTGCTGCTGGGAGGCGAACCCGGCATCGGGAAATCGACCCTTGCCCTGCAGATGGCCCTGAAACTCCCCAACGAGAAAGTTCTGTACGTTTCCGGTGAAGAAAGCAACCGCCAGATCAAGATCCGCGCCGAACGGATCGGACTTTCCAATGAAAACTGCCTTTTCCTCAGTGAAACATCCCTGGATGTCCTTTTCAGTCAGATAGGTCAGATTCACCCGTCCCTTGTCATCATCGATTCGGTGCAGACCCTGCAGGATGAATCCATCGAATCTTCTCCCGGCAGCATATCACAGGTAAGGGAATGTGCGGTAAAACTGCTCCGCTTTGCCAAAGAATCTTCCACCCCGGTCATTCTGATCGGTCATATCACCAAGGACGGGACCCTTGCCGGGCCTAAGGTGCTCGAACACATTGTCGACACGGTCCTGCTGTTTGAAGGTGATCATCATTACCTCTACCGAATTTTGCGCTCAACCAAGAACCGTTTCGGGACCACGGCAGAACTCGGGATTTTTGAGATGCAGCAGTCGGGACTGCGCGAAGTCATCAATCCATCCGAGATCCTCATCAATAAAAATAACGATGGACTCAGCGGTGTTGCCATCGGTGCCACCATCGACGGGGTGCGCCCTTTCCTTATAGAAGTGCAGGCGCTCGTAAGCACGGCGGCATATGGGATGCCCCAGCGTATTGCAACCGGTTATGATGTGCGCAGGCTCAATATGCTGTTGGCCGTACTCGAAAAAAGGGCCGGCTTCAAGCTGGCCACCCGTGATGTTTTTCTGAACATTGCCGGTGGTATACGGATATCGGATCCCGGCCTCGATCTTGCGGTAATAATTGCCGTATTGTCTTCAAATTTCGACCGGCCTGTAAAAAAGGATATTTGCATGAGTGCTGAAGTGGGTCTGTCAGGTGAGATCAGACCGGTGAACCGTATTGAGCAACGCATCCGTGAGGCGGAAAAGCTGGGATTCAAAACCATCCTGATCTCCTCGGGGTATGAGAACAAACTGGCTGAAGGTAAAAAGGGTATGTCCGTAATTCAGGTGGCTAAGGTGGAGGAAGCACTGAAGTATTTGTTTAACACGGCACAATGAACAAATCAAGCGTTTGAAAATTCAAAGATTTGAAGATTCAAAAGTTCCCAATCGCCTGCTTCAAACCTTCAAATCTTCAAACTTTTTTTCCTACCATTCATTCTCCCAGTAATATTTCCCGTCAGCGGATTTTTCGGCAGCTTCCTTGCAGTTCGTCAAAGGCGGCATATCATGGGGCATTTCAAAGACATCCTGTTCGGTGATCCCCAGGGTAGAATCAGCGTACACTCTTTTCATAAACAATGCCCATATGGGAAGTGCCATCTCAGCGCCCTGCCCCATATTCATCACATCAAAATGTACGGAACGGTCTTCAGCCCCCACCCAGCATCCCCCTACCAGTTTCGGAGTGATGCCCATGAACCAGCCGTCGGAGTGATTCTGCGTGGTGCCCGTTTTTGCAGCGATCTGGGCTGTAAAATTGTAACGGTACCGCAGCCTCACGGCCGTACCGAAATCTGCCACCCCCTCCATCAGATCAAGCATCAGGTAAGCGGTTTTTTCATTGATCGATTCCATACGTTCGGGTTTGAATTCGGTAAGGATATTGCCGTTTTTATCTTCAATCCGGATCACATATACAGGTTTTGTATGTTCTCCCCTGTTGGCAAAGGTGGCATAAGCGGACACCATTTCGGCCACGCTGATATCGGAGGTTCCGTAAATCATGGAAGGCACCGGATCGATGTAACTGGTAACTCCCATTTTGTGCGCGATGTCGGCAATGGGCTTTGGTTTAAAACGGCTTACAAGAAAAGCAGAGATATTGTTTTCCGAAGTGGCCAGCCCCCATTTCAGGGTTTTCATCTTGTTCAGGTCTTCCGGTTTGCTGTTGCTTTTGGGGCTGTATATGGTATCGTTGTCATAAAAGATGACGGACGAATTGGGCACTTCATCACAGGGAGTGAATCCTTCCTGCATGGCCAGAATATAAAGAAAAGGCTTGAAAGTGGAACCGGTCTGCCGTTTGCCCTGGGTAACATGATCGTATTTCATATAATTAAAATTGATGCCCCCCACATACGCTTTCACCTGACCTGAAATGGGATCCATGGCCATAAAACCCGTCTGCAAAAGGTGTTTATAATACCGGATGGAATCCAGCGGGGTCATGACGGTGTCGATATCACCGTGCCAGGAGAATATCTTCATCGGAACCGGGGTTTTAAAGGACTTGTAAACGGCATCCCGGGTCGCCCCCTGGCTCAGCAACCATTTACCCCGGTCGGAGGTACGCATAGCCCTCCAGAGAATATCCTGAACCTGTTGTGGCGTAAGATCCGCTGAAAAAGGAGCGGTCTTTTTCCCCTTCTTCTCGGCAAAAAAAGCCGGCTGAAGTGATTTTCCAAGGTGTTCAGCAACCGCTTCTTCGGCATATTGTTGTATGCGGGTGTCAACAGGAGTGTAAATTTTCAGGCCGTCGGTGTAAAGATTGTAGGGATTGCCATCGGGTTTCTTGTTTTTATTGCACCAGCCGTACAATGCATTGGTGGTCCATTCCAGTGAGTCCTGCTGATAGGAGGCATATTCATTAAAATCCTTCCGTCGGGGTTCCTTGGCCATCATTATTCTTCGCAAAAACTCCCTGAAATAAGTTGCCAGTCCTTCGGTATGCGAAATTCGCTGGAAATCAAGGCTCAGCGGTAATTGTTTCAGGGAGTCGCTTACCTTTTCCTCCATAAAATCATACCGCTTCATCTGGTTCAGCACAATATTCCTGCGTTTCCTGGCCGATATTGCCTTTACGGAATCCACCGGATTGTACAGGGCCGGATTTTTAGCCATCCCGACCAGCAAAGCGGCCTGTTCGGTCTTCAATGAATCCGGCTGGGTATTGAAATACACGTAAGAAGCTGATTTGATTCCCACTGCCTGGTTGAGGTAGTCGAACTGGTTAAAATACATTGTAATGATCTCTTCTTTTGTATAGGCCCGTTCCAGCCTTACGGCTATGATCCATTCTTTTATCTTCTGCTTGATCCGTCCGATTTTTGTCCTTGGCGGCTCATGAAATAAAAGTTTTGCCAGCTGCTGTGTAATGGTGCTTCCGCCTCCCGAACTTCGCTGCTGCAGCAAAACCGTCTTAAAGGCCACCCGCGCAAGACCTTTGGCATCAATACCCGGATGCCGGTAAAAGCGGATATCCTCTGTGGCGATGAGGGCATCCACCAGAGGCTGGGGAAGCTCATTGTAGTCCACAAAGGTCCTGTTCTGGTTTTTATAATAAAAAGAACCCAGCATTTTCCCGTCCGCAGAAATGACCTGCGAAGCCAGGTTTATCCTTGGATTTTCAAGTACATTGATGCTGGGCATGTATCCCAGTGCTCCCACGGCAGCCAACAGCAGCAGCAATGCCAAAAGGGCAAAGGGTGCACAGAAAATGATCCAGAAATACCGGTTGAACTTTTTACGGTCAATATTCAGCACCATATCGATTAAAGATTGGAAATGCAACTGTTTATTTTGAAATACGAAATGGCCGTATCCGCCGTTTTAACCAAATGAAAAAATAGACGATAGCGCGTAAAAGTAATAATTATTTGAATTAAAATTTTGATCTTAGTGCCATAATTGGTTTATTTGCACCTTTTTAATAAAGTTAACCTGATGATTAACAATCTGGTAATAGTAGAATCCCCGGCCAAGGCCAAAACCATTGAAAAAATTCTTGGAAAGAACTTTCAGGTGAAATCGAGCATGGGACATATCCGTGACCTGTCAAAAAATGACCTGAGCATTGATACAAAAAAGAATTTTGTCCCCCGGTATTCAGTACCTCCCGAAAAAAAGAAAGTGGTCAGTGAGCTCAAAAGCCTGGTGAAGAAATCAAAAGTTGTCTGGCTGGCGTCGGATGAAGACCGTGAAGGGGAAGCCATTGCCTGGCATCTTGCCGAGGAACTTGATCTCAAACCCGATAAAACCAGGCGCATTGTATTTCACGAAATTACAAAAGACGCCATTGAGGAAGCCATTGAAAATCCCCGGGAGATCAACCAGGATCTGGTGAATGCCCAGCAGGCCAGACGTGTTCTCGACCGGCTTGTCGGCTATGAGCTTTCCCCTGTTTTATGGAAAAAGATTAAGCCTTCCTTATCTGCGGGGCGGGTTCAGTCCGTCGCGGTGAGGCTGATCGTCGATCGTGAACGCGAGATCATCGGCTTTAAAAGTACTTCCGCCTTTAAAATATCCGCAATATTTGATGTCAAAGGCAACAAAGGCAAAAAATACGAGGTGAAGGCCGAACTTACCGAAAAATTTACCGGGAAGAAACAAGCGCTTGATTTTCTGAATCTGTGCAAGTCTGCTGTTTTTACCGTCGAGAATGTGGTAAAGAAGCCGTCGCGGAAATCGCCTTCCCCGCCTTTCACCACCTCCACCCTGCAGCAGGAAGCCAGCCGCAAACTCGGTTTTTCGGTTGCGCAAACCATGGCTGTCGCCCAGCGTTTATACGAAGCCGGAAAGATCACCTATATGCGAACCGACAGCGTCAATCTGTCCAATGCAGCCTTGGATGCAGCAAGCGAGTTAATTTCCCGTGCCTTTGGTGAGAAATACGGTAACCGGAAAAACTATAAAACAAAAAGCAAGGGTGCCCAGGAAGCGCACGAAGCCATACGTCCCACCGGTCTTGATCACGAAACCATTGCCGGCACTGCAGCCGAGAAAAGATTATACGAGCTGATCTGGAAACGGACCATTGCTTCGCAGATGAGCGATGCGCAGCTCGAAAAAACCACGGTGACCATAGGAATTTCCAACGCCCGCGAAAAATTCATTGCCGAAGGGGAAGTGCTTAAATTCGACGGATTCCTGAAAGTCTATTTTGAATCCAGCGATGACGAACCGGAAGAAGATTCGGCCGGACTTTTGCCTCCCATTGAAAAAGGGATGACCCTGATCTATGACAACATAGCCGCCACCGAACGCTTTACTCATTATCCTCCGCGGTACACCGAAGCCAGCCTCGTAAAGAAACTCGAAGAACTGGGCATCGGCAGGCCTTCCACTTACGCCCCTACCATCTCCACAATCCAGCAACGCGGATATGTGCTGAAAGAAGATCGTCCCGGCCGCGAACGGAAGTTTTCCCTGCTTGTCCTTAAAAACAACACGATCCGCGAAGAAACAAAGACCGAGAACACGGGTGCCGAAAAGAACAAGCTTTTTCCCGATAATATCGGCATGATCGTCAATGATTTCCTGGTGGAATACTTCGGAAACATCCTTGATTTCAACTTCACTGCTTTTGTGGAAAAGGAATTCGATGAGATAGCAGCCGGCAAGCTTGTATGGCATAAGATGATCGCGAAATTCTACAAACCCTTCCATGAAAGGGTCACCAGCACCCTTGCAAAATCCGCTGTGAACAAAGGCGAGAGAAAGCTTGGCAGCGATCCCGAAACCGGTAAGCCGGTATTTGTGCGCATGGGACGTTTCGGTCCTGTGGTGCAGATCGGCGAGGTATCGGCACCGGAGAAACCGCGGTACGCCTCCCTCAGGAAAGGGCAAAACCTCGAATCGATCACCCTTGAAGAAGCACTGGAACTCTTTAAGCTTCCCCGGACCATCGGAAAATTTGAAGACAAGGATATGGTCGTCTCCATCGGAAGGTTTGGTCCTTACATCCTTCACAATTCTGCCTTTTATTCGCTGAACCGGAACACCGACGACCCTTATACTGTGGAAGCGGACAGAGCCATTGAGATCATCCGCGAAAAGCGGCTGAAAGACCAAACCAAAGTGCTCAAAACTTTTCCGGAAGATACGGAATTATCCATTCTAAACGGACGATGGGGCCCTTATATCAAATACAGGAAGGAGAATTATAAAATCCCCAAAACGACCGATCCCGGTAAGATCACCTATAAGGAATGCCTTGCCCTGATCAGCAATCCGCCCGCCCGGAAGAAAGGGAAAAAATAACCAAACCCAAAAGGATGGAACTGAACCACTATTTTGAACCGGTTGCCCTTGACAGACCCGAAAACGCATTGCCCTTCAGTGAGGATGTATTCGGAAGAAACATCCGTGTGAATACCCTCAGCCATCCCATTGATGAGATCAGCAATTACCAGATTGCCCTTATCGGTATTCCGGAGGACCGAAATTCATATAACCGGGGAGCCTCGTATGCCCCGGACAGGATCAGGGAAAAACTTTACCCGCTTTCCAAAGTCAGCGATAAAATCCACATCATAGACCTCGGGAACCTTAAAGCAACACCAACAGCCGGTGATACCTATTTCGGGCTGAGGGATGTGTTGCTTGAATTGCTGAACAACCAGGTTACGGCCATCCTGCTGGGAGGATCGCAGGATCTTACCTACGGGGCCTTTTTGGCGTTCGAACAGGCAAAGCCAACGGTAAATCTGGTGACCGTTGATTCAAGGATCAATACCGGAAAAGAAGCCGTTTCTGCCGATACCTACCTGCAGTCCATCTGGAAAAGCCCAAAACTCTTTCGTTACTGCAATCTCGGGCACCAGCAGTATCTTGTAAGCGATGCATACGCAAACCAGATGGATAAATCGGGCTTTGAAGCCATCCGGCTGGGTGCCCTGCGAAATAACCTGGCACAGGCTGAACCCTGCCTCCGGGATGCAAGCCTGGTCAGCTTTGATATTTCATCGGTCCGGCAGTCCGATGCACCTGCCAATCCTTTTGCCTCGCCCAACGGATTATATTCCGAAGACAGCTGCCAGCTGGCAAGATATGCCGGTTTGAGTGATCATGTATCCTGTTTTGGCATTTTCGAGATCAATCCCGCCCTTGATCATCAAGGCCAGACCGTTCACCTGGCCGCACAAATGGTATGGTACTTCATGGAGGGTTTCGCTCAGCGAAGAGCGGAAACTCCTTCTTCGGAAAGCAATGATTTCAAGGTGTTTATCGTGAACCACGAGGATATGGAACACGAACTGACCTTCTACAAAAGCCAGATCACAAACCGGTGGTGGATGGAAGTCCCGGACATAAAAACGGGCAGGTCTTTTGCCATTGCGTGTACACAGGAAGAATACCAGCAGGCGTCAAACCATGATATACCCGATTTATGGTGGCGCACCTTTCAACGCATCAATTGAAGGGGAGAGGATCTCATTTTTCCGGGATCTTTGTTAAAAAGGAAACATTCTTGCCGCAAATCAGTATAAGAATAAAATTTATTTTATTTATTAACATATAACTGTTAATTTCCATTTGTACGAATACAATATTTTTACTTATTTTACTTTTTATACATGAAGGCTGTCCGCTGTTCGTAAAAGTGAAAAGTAAAAGGGTAACGAAAATGAAAAGGGTTTTTCAGGTTATAGGTCTGTTAATGATGATTACGAACTTAAACGCACAGACGGAGCGACAGGTAAGCCAATTTATGTTTGACCATATTTCCATCAATCCAGCCTACGCCGGAAGTTATGACATGATAACGGCCAGTGCGATTCTACGCCAGCAGTGGTTTGGTTTTGGCGATGGCACCCCCCAGGATGTTATCCTGAATCTGGATGCTCCCTTTAAGCTTTTTAAAAGAAACCACGGTGTGGGTTTATCCATATACAGTGATAACCTGGGTTTCAACGAAGACATCAATCTTTCCCTTTCCTACGCCTATCAGATCAGCGTGGGTGACGGAAAACTGGGTATCGGCCTCGGTGGAGGATTTGTAAACCGCAAGCTGGTGGATCCCGTATGGAAATACGGTGAAGGACCTGAAAATGGAGAAGACCCTACCGTTCCTACCGGTAAACAGAATGAATTCATATTCGATATGAGTGCCGGGATCTTTTACAAAACCGATGAATTGTATGTAGGAATTTCTTCTACCCATCTTCTTGAAGATGAGTTTATTTATCAAACCGAAGGGACCGGATCCACCACCCTCGTCAACGATAAGGTTGTCCGGCATTATTACCTCACCGCAGGCTATAACCTGCAGCTATCGAATCCCTCCTTCGAATTTATGCCCTCTTTGCTCATCGGATCCGACGGGGCCACCACCCGAATCGATTTAAATTCCATCTTCCGGTACAATAAAAAATTCTGGGCCGGCGTTACGTATAGAGTTGGAAATGCTGTAGTAGGTATGGCAGGACTTGAAATTCTGAACGGGGTGAAGATCGGATATTCCTATGATTTCGAAACCACTGACCTTATCGGTTTCCAGAAAGGATCGCACGAGATCATGGTAAGCTATTCATTCAAGGTAGGTGTGGAAAAAGCTTCACAAAAATACAAGAGTATTAGGTTTTTATAAAAAAATACTTAATTTTATCAAGATTGATTGTACTAGTTGTTATAGATAAATACCTTTGATTATGAAAAAGTTCGTTTCTTTTTGTTTCGTTCTCGCCGTGTTCATTATCAGCAGCTGCTCCAACTACAAAAGCGGTGAACTCACAGGGGTTGAGGGACGAACCAAGTTTTACGAGCCTACCCCTTTCGGGATGGTCTTTGTGCCCCAGGGTAGTTTTAATATGGGCCCAAGCGATCAGGATGTGGCGTGGGCTCAGTCATCCCTTTCAAAAACCGTTACAATCGATCCTTTCTGGATGGATGAAACCGAAATCACCAACAACGAATACCGTCAGTTTGTGTTCTGGGTGCGTGATTCCATTATGCGCCGGATGCTGGGTGATCAGTTGCCGGACGATTATGTAATTACCGAGGATGCGTTTGGCAATCCGATTGAACCCCCCGCCATCAACTGGGAAACCAAAATTGACTTCAGGGATGAAGAGGTGAATGAAATCCTCAGCGATCTTTATCTTTCCCAGCAGGAGAGGTTTTATAACAAAAAGGAAATCGACACCCGTAAACTGATGTATGAATATTTCTGGGTTGACCTGAAACAGGCGTCCAAAAAAACAAACCGTTATAATTTCGAAACCAAGAAATACGAAGGGTTTATCCTCAACAATGACGGAGATAAAATCGAGATCAAAGACCGTTCATCCTTCATCATCCGTGATATCATCAACGTATATCCCGACACTCTTTGCTGGATAGCCGATTTCACCTATGCCTTCAATGAACCCTATACCACCATGTATTTCTGGCATCCTTCCTACGATAATTATCCGGTTGTCGGTGTTTCCTGGAAACAGGCTACTGCATTCTGCATATGGCGCTCACAGCTGCTGAACGATGCGCTTGCCCTTGACGGGCATCCCGGTGTTCATCACTACCGCCTTCCGATAGAAGCAGAATGGGAATATGCTTCACGCGGAGGCATTGGTAATTCGATGTATCCCTGGGGAGGGTATTATACCCGGAATAAAGACGGCTGTTTCCTTGCCAACTTTAAACCCCTGCGGGGTAATTATGCCGATGACGGAGGCGTTGTGACTCTTCCGGTGGGTACCTATGCCCCCAACGATTATGCCTTGTACGATATGGCGGGGAATGTCGCAGAGTGGACTTCCAGCGCGTTTGATGAGTCTGCTTATCTGTTCTCCCATGACCTGAATCCCGATTACCGTTACGATGCTAAACCCGATGATCCTCCCGTGATGAAGCGAAAAGTAATACGCGGCGGTTCATGGAAAGACATTGCATTTTTCCTTCAGTGCGGCACCCGTTCCTATGAATACCAGGATACTTCCAAATCCTACATCGGATTCAGGTGCGTGAGACCGTATATGGGAACTAACTAGAATTCAATACATACTAAAAAAACATCGTATGCCAAGTTTATCAGATATAGTTGAAAGCGCAGGTTGGCGAAAATTTATGTCCAAACTTTACGGACTTGGTGCTTCTGTAGTTATCACCGGCGCCCTGTTTAAAATCAACCATTGGAACGGGGCAACCGTGATGCTTGCTATCGGTATGTTCACGGAGGCAATAATATTCTTCTTTTCCGCATTTGAACCCTTGCACCCTGAGCTCGACTGGACCCTGGTCTATCCTGAACTTTCCGGCATGACCGATCAGGATGAAATGGATCAGATCCAGGAACTTGGTCCCGGCATCGGTGGCCGACCCCTGGAGCGGATAGAGAATATCCTCGGTGAATCCAGTATCAATGAGGATACGCTGAAGAATATCGGCGTTGGCCTCGATAAATTGCACAAGGCAGCCGTCGGAATTGCCGATATTTCGGGAGCGTCAGTTGCCACCAAGGAGTTCCTTACCCACATACAGGCAGCCTCGGGTACCGTCAGCTCCATGAATGAAGCCTATAATTCCTCCGTGGGAGCCATTAAAGAATCGGCTTCAAATCTTGCCAGTGCATATTCCCAGTCTGCCAAACAGGTGGCTCAATCCGGTAATGAGGTGTCCAATACCTATATGCTCATCGCCGACACGATCAAGAACGAAAACCAGTTGCTTTCAAAGACAGGAAAGAGTTATGAAAGCCAGCTTGAAGCCCTCAACAAGAATCTTTCAGCCCTGAATTCGGTCTATGAGCTTCAGGTGAAGGAAAGCAATGATCATCTGAAAGGCGCACAACAAGTGTATGCTGGAGTGGAAGACATGATCCGCAAATTGAAGGATTCCGTGGATGAAACGAACCGCTATAAAGATGAAATCATGAAGCTAAGGGACAGTTTGTCCTCCCTCAACGGCATTTACGGCAATATGCTTTCTTCCATGAATGTTATGATTAACAAATAAGTACCTCAGGTAAAGACCCATGGCCCACGGCAAAGAGACTCCGCGACAAAAAATGATCGGTATGATGTACCTGGTGCTGACGGCCATGTTAGCCCTGAACGTATCGGTCAGTGTCCTAGATGCCTTTAAAATTATTGACGAAGGGTTGGAGAAAACACTCAAAACCATTGTCAATAAAAATAATGAAATATACAACGAATTTAGCAAGGCCTATGCCCTGAATCAGAGTAAGACGGCCAAATGGATGGAAATTGCGCAACAGGTACAACTGCGTTCGGACAGCCTTTATAATTACGTTCAGCGGTTAAAACTTAACGTGCTGAAAGAAGCAGAAAAGACCAATGCGAAAGTCAGCATCAAAGGGGATTCCATCTTCCGCGATAAAATAAAATCCACCACCAATTATGATACGCCGGGCAGGCTCATGATCGGGAATGAACTCACGGAACGAAGTGAAGCCACCAAGCTGAGAAAGGCAATTGAGGATTACCGCAGTTACCTGCTCAGCCTTGTGCCGCCGATCAATACAAAGCTGCGTGAATCTATCTCGAAAGGACTCGACACGGATCCTCCCTATTCGGAAAAGAAAATAAAAAAGCCCGAAGAAAGAACCTGGGAATACCACAAATTCGGACACACTCCTCTTATGGGCTTCCTTGCCATTATGTCCTCCCAGCAGGTGAATATCCGGAATGCCGAATCGGAAGTGATCAACTACCTGTATTCACAGATCAGCGCCGGTGAAGTGAAATTCAACGAACTTGAAGCGGTTGTCATTCCCCATTCCAATTATATTATAAAAGGGAACGAATACCAGGCCGACATTTACCTGGCTGCCCGTGATACAACCCAGGATCCTGTTATCTGGATTGCAGAAGGAGTGAAAGAACCCTGGGTTGAAAAAACCGATGAGAATGGCAATACCTATATCGATAAGAGGGATGGAATTAATTACTCCCAACTCGAGATTGAGCATGGAAAAGGGAAAGGAGTTTTTAAACGTACCGGCTCTTCCCTGGGATTCAGGCAATGGGGCGGCATCATTGAAATTACAGGCCCCGGAGGCGAAGCCATACGGCGTCCTTTCAGCGCTGAATACCAGGTAGCCGAAGGAGGAGTGGTTGTTAATCCTTCCAAAATGAATGTATTCTACACGGGAGTCGATAATCCCGTGGAAATTTCGGTGGCCGGTGTGGCCCCGAACAAAATCACTGCCGAAGCCACCAATGGTTCACTGGTACCCAGCGCAGGCAATTACATCATGCGTCCGAAAAGGCCGGGGAACTCATTGATCACGGTGTATGCCGAACTGGATGGCAGAAAAAGAGCGGTGGGCTCCAAGGAATTCCGCGTTAAACCCGTACCCGATCCCTATGCCACCATTGGCGGCAAAAAAGGAGGCGGAATCAACAAAAACGAACTCATCGCACAGACCGGCGTGGCCGCGGTTATGCCGCCTGACTTTGAATTCGATCTTACCTTCACTGTCACGGAATTTACCGTTTTTTCGGTTGTGCAGGGGTTTGTAAAACAATACACCTCCAAAAACAACCGTTTTACCGAGGAACAAAAAAACCTGATCAATACATTGGCCAAAGGAGCGCCCATCTATATCCAGGATATTAAAGCCGTGGGCCCCGATGGATCCATACGGCCCTTGTCTACCATAAATTTCAGATTAAATTAAGCACACATAATAATTATCCGAATGAAAAGAGCTGTTTTTATCCTTGCGGGATTTGCCTTGGCTGCGGCCGCTTCACTACCATTACGGGCCCAGGTGACCGAGGTATACGCACGTGAACATATCGCGAACAAATCACCTATCCCGTATGCTTACCTCCGTGAAGCCGATGTCTTTTGGGCTAAGGATATGTATCGCATCATCGACCTTAAACAAAAGCAGAACCAGCCGCTTTATTATCCGACGCGGCCGATCGCTGACCGTATCAACCTTGTGGATCTTATTCTTAAAGGAGTGGATACAGAAGGCATCAGGGCATTCTCATCCGACGACGCCCTCAATGAATTTACCATTCCCCTTACCAAGGAACAGATTGACGTCGCCTTTGATGCCGGATTGGATACCATAAGAGTAGTGGATGTCAATACCAACGAACCCGTGGAATCAGTCGTTCCCCGGCCCCGTAAAACGGAAGAAGTAAAACAGCTCCTCATAAAGGAAAAATGGTTTTTCGACCGGAACCATTCCGTGATGAGCGTCAGAATAATCGGTATTTGCCCCTTGCGTGTCTATAACCGGCTCGACGACCAGGGAATGCCTACCGACATCATTTACAGGGAAAAGACCTTCTGGGTGTATTTTGATGAAATACGTCCCCTTCTCTCAAACCACGAAATTTTTAACCGGAACAACGATGCACAAAGGATCTCGTTTGACGATTTCTTTATGCAGCGCAGATTCAACAGTTATATATGGGGCGAGTCCAATGTCTATGACAACCGGTTTATCAATTCCTATTCCGTTGGTGTCGATGCCCTGCTGGAAGCAGACAGAATCAAGAACTGGCTTTTCGATGTCGAACACGATCTGTGGGAATATTAATCCTTGCCCATGAACCATAAAAGCTCCTGGTAAGGGGCTTTTTTTTGTATCCCTGTTTCCTCCGGCCAGAAGCAAAGCATGGGCGGATGACCTTATTCAACAGACCAGTCAATTTCCGGAAGACCATGCCGGCGCAATATTTCGTTGGTCCTTGAGAAATGCCGGCATCCGAAAAACCCATTGTAGGCTGAATAGGGAGAAGGGTGAGCGGCCTTCAGAATATAATGCTTCTGCGTGTCAATGAGCGATTCCTTATCCTGTGCAAATTTGCCCCAAAGCAAAAAGACCAGGCCAACCCTTTGTTTTGACAACTGGCTGATGACCGCATCGGTAAAGATTTCCCATCCCTTTTTCTGATGCGATCCGGCCTGATTGGCCCTAACGGTAAGCGTGGCATTTAACAGGAGGACGCCCTGCCGTGCCCATTTTTCAAGATTCCCGTGCCTGGGCATCGGAATTCCCAGATCCTCGTTTATCTCCTTGAAAATGTTTACGAGGGAAGGCGGGGAGGATATGCCCCGGGGGACAGAAAAGCAAAGACCATGAGCCTGTCCCGCTCCATGATAAGGATCCTGCCCGATAATGACAACCCTCACTGCAGAAAAAGGAGTCAAATTAAAAGCATTGAAAATCAGGCTTCCGGGAGGATACACCGTGAACCTCTGTTTTTCCTCTACAAGAAATTCCTTCATGCTTTTAAAATAGGAGGAATTGAACTGTTCCTGCAGTATTTCCTTCCAGCTTTCTTCAATTTGTGGTTTGACTTCCGTCATGTCCGAATTAATTCTTTAACATGATCCGGGCAATATTGGTGGCATGGCTTCCGATATTCTTAAAGGAAGTGATGATCTCAAGATGGGTCTTGCTGCTGTCAATCGATTCTTCCACCTCCTGCTTGAGCCGCTGGTAATGTTGTTTTTCAAAATCAATATACAGATCCCGGAATTTCTCATATTTTGATTTCATGATGATGGCTTTGGCACGGCTAAATTCCCTGAACATGCCATAGGAATAATACAGCAGCTTCAGGGTCTGCAGATGAAAATACTGGATCTCTTCCTTTCCCGCCACTGAAAAAACAAAGTCCGAACGACACCACCACCGGGCCTTGCCTCCCAGCGATGAAGAAATAATATCGCCGATCTGTTCAAATTCATTTACCGCATACATCATAAAATACACTTCCTCCACCAGGTTCGTCGAAATGTCCTTTCGCGATATTTGAACAAGGTATGCATTTATTTCATCGCGCAAAAAGTTTATTTCTGCTACCCTTTTGGCGATTTTGTCAATTATCCCGTATTTCTTTTCGATAAAAGGAGTAATAATTTCTTCCGCCATCCGGTGCGTGACCTGAATCATCCTCAGAATTTCCTGTTTTGCTACCGCCAGTGCTAAATGAGGGGCATTGAGAAGCTTGGCATCCAGGTACCAGGTTTTGAGTGGTTCCGCCTTTTCTTCACGGGCAGGCAACAACCGGGAGATCAACCGGGCAAAAGCCCGGGTGAAAGGCAGAAACAGCAAAGCGATGATGAGGTTATAGATTGTGTACGCATTGGCAATTTGCCTTGCCATGATGGTAGAAGAAAAGGAAGGGGTCGTTTCAACGGAGGCACCATAGAGGGAGATCCCCTCAACCAGTCTGACGAGCTGGGGAATAAACCATATCATGATCAGGGCTCCTGTTGTCTTGAACACGGCATGCGCCAGTGCCACCTGTTTTGACTCACGCGATAAACCGAAACTTGCAACAAAAGCGGTAACGCAACTTCCCAGGGAGGCTCCGATCAGAAGAGGGACAGCGGCAGAAAGGGAAAGAAGATGCTGCGATCCGAGTATGATGAGTATTCCTACGAAAGCACTGCTGCTTTGAAGGGCAGCGGCCAGAAGGGCCCCGACCAGGATACCCGGGACAGGCTTTTCAAGGGTCGTGAAAAGAGAGAGAATCCCTTTCATCGATTGCAGGGGTTCCATAGCCTGCGCCATAATATACATTCCGAAGAAAATAATGCCAAAACCCATAAAGGCATAGCTGATATCCCGGTATTTTGGCTTTTTAAATGCCGTGTAAAAAAGAAAACTGACACCAAGGATCAGCAGCGCATAATCAGAGAGCCTGAAAGCAATAATCTGGGCCGTTATGGTTGCCCCCACCGAAGCCCCCAGTATAATCCCGATAGTCTGTGAAAACCGCATCAGCCGTGAATTGACAAAACTTACAAGCATGGCTGTAGTGGCACTGCTGCTTTGAACCATGACCGTCATAACGATCCCGGCCAGGAATGCTTTCAGGCGGTTATCGGTCAACCGTTCGAAAACACTTCGCATCTTTTCCCCGGCTGACTTTTGAAGTCCGTCGCTCAGCATCTTTAACCCAAGCAGAAAAAACGCAAGCCCGCCCAGCAGACCGGCGGTCATAAGAATAATCCAGGATTTCTTCCGGGCGGTGGCTTTAAATATCAGGCTGTCCGGTTCAGACAACGATTCAATTTTTGCCGCACAGAGGTAATCTCCGGCCTTGCTGCCCAAATGCAGCGTTGTTCCTGCCTTTCCTTCCGCATCCGTAAATACGGTATAATCTTCAAAAAATGCACCGGAGGAAGGGCCGGGTTCGGAAAGAATGACAAAACGAACCGGGAATCCTGAAACCGGATTGCCTGCATCGTCCAGAACCTTTACACAAAATGGCGCACCAAGCTTTTGACCGGCTTTTCCGCTGGGATGAATCGTTCCATTATCCGTAAGGGAATTTACTTCCGTCGTGGTCAGATGATAGTGAACAGCAGGGACCTGACCCGTGAGATTCAACGTCCTGAACAGGAAAACCAGAAGCAACAGCCGCCAGGGGATTGCGCCATTCATTCTCGTTTGGTATACTTTTTCAGGTTAAAGATAATCAATAAAGTGTTAACATACGATTGCCTCTGATGGATGGAAGAAGGCCGTGATGTTGGTAAAATCCCGGACAGGATAATGGTTAATTTCCTACCTTTGAAAATAAGGGCCCCGAATGGAACTGACCTTTCGCTTCCACTGGTTTCTTTCATCCGGAAGAATCCCCAATGTTGAACGAACATTGCATATGTTGAAAAAAAAATTACTATTTGGCCTTATTCCGGCATTCATTGTTCTTCTCCTTCTTTTTTTCTTCCTTAAAAGGGATGCAAAAATTGGTCCGGGTGAACCGTTGCGGGCAATACCGGTGGATGCATCGGCGATCATTAAAATTAACGATCTGGAAGCGGTTCTGCAGAAAATACACAAGGAGAGCGGCATCTGGGATGAGTTGAAGAATACTTCCTCCTTCCGGCGCCTGGCATACCAGATGCAGTTTCTCGATTCGGTTCTGATCTCCCTGCCGGATGCACGGCAGTTGCTGCTCAATAATCCTTCTTACCTTTCGCTTCATTATGCCGGAAAAGATAAAATCGGGTTTCTTCATGTTTACCGCGTACCGAACAACCTCAGCGAACGCAAAATCCATACACTGATTTCCCGGTTCGTGGAGAACAAGGGAACCATAACCGAACGGAATTATGACGGCAAAAAGGTGTTTGATGTGAGACTCCTGAATACGGAAAGAATAAACAACTTTACCTACGCGATTTACAAGGACTTGTTCATGCTGAGTTTTTCCTCTCTCTTGCTTGAGGATGCGTTACGGCAGATCGACGGTGATGTGAGCATTACGGATCAGGAAGGATTTAACCAGGCCTTTTCTACCGCGGGGAAAAATGTGAATGCCAACCTCTTCCTGAATTTCAGAAATCTTCCGAAGAGCTTGTCTGTGGGAATAAACAATGAATACAAAGCCGAAATCCGTTCGTTTAATACATTTGCAGACTGGGGTGAACTGGATGCAAACATCATGCGTGATGTTTTTTTGCTCAACGGATTTATCCTGGCATCAGATTCGGGTAACTGCGCCGCATCGGTCTTTGCACATCAGAGCCCGCAAAAGATCACAGCCGATGAAATTTTGCCCTCTTCCGTTGCCGCTTGCTTTGTACTTTCGGTTTCGGATCCGGTCCGGTATTTCTCCAGCTATCATGAATACCTGAAAGGCCTGGGCAAGTACAATCAGTATTCCAGGAGCCTTGATGTGCTTGAAAATACCTATGAAATTGATTTCCTCAAAGAATATACAGACGTGTGGGATAACGAGATATCGGTTGCCTTTGATGCCGCCAGCGGTGAAAAGGGACCCACTTCCTACCTGCTGCTTAAGGTAAAAAGCCAGAGTTTTGCGGAAGAAAGATTTGCTGCGATCGTAAAAAAAATGGCGGAAAAAGAATCCGCTTCACCGGAGAAATATACTTCGGTGTACCGGATCGACAATGAATTGTCCTATAAAATATACCAACTCCCCATTCGGAAACTAACCGGAAAAATATTCGGTGAACTCTTTACCAACATTGATGAACATTATTTTACCTTTATCGAAAACTACCTTGTTTTCTCCGATTCCCCGGCCTCGCTGGGAAAACTGCTGCATCAGGTTGTGCTCAACAAAACCCTGGTCACCAATCAGGCTTACAAAGATTTTAAAGCCAACCTGAGCCCGAAATCCAATGTGTATTTTTATGCCAATATCGGAAAATCCAATGTGGCTTTTTCCAAATATTTGTCCGCCCCGCTTTTGAAAAGCTGGAATGAGAATATCGCCGCCTTTCAAAAGATACAGGTATTCGGATTCCAGATGTATTCCAGCAACGGCATGCTGTATTCCAATGTGTTTCTGAAACATTTCACCGATTTCAAAGATCAGCCCCATACGGTATGGGAAAGCCAGCTCGATACGACCATTGACATCAAACCTGTTTTCACCCTGAATCATGCAACACGCCAAAATGAAGTTTTTGTGCAGGATGAGCGCAATACCATTTACCTTATCAATCAGGCGGGACGTATTTTGTGGAAAATACCGCTAAACGAGAAAATAACCAGCGAGATCTTTCAGGTCGATTACTATAAAAACGGTAAACTGCAGCTGCTGTTTAGCTCCCCTCATTACCTCCACCTGATCGACCGCAACGGAAATTATGTGGAAAAATACCCCGTTAAGCTGAGATCTCCGGCTTCCAACCCGCTGGCCGTTTTTGATTATGATAAGAACAAGGACTACCGTATGTTCATTGCAGGCACTGACCGAAAGGTTTATGCGTATACGGTCGACGGATCGCTTGTGAAAGGCTGGAATTTCAGCAGTACCGAAAGCGAGGTTGCGCAACCCATTAACCATTTCAGGGTGGGCGATAAGGATTATCTTGTTTTCGGCGACCGGCTGAAAACTTATATTCTTGATCGGCGAGGCAATGAAAGAGTAAATGTGACGGCCTATTTTCCCAAATCGGAGCTCAATAACTATGTGTTCGACAATCCAGGCAGAACGGCAGATGCCCGCATTGCAATCACCGATACCGCGGGACTGATCTATTTTATTTATTTCAATGGAAACCATACCACGCTGTATATGGGAAAATATTCCGGCAGCCATTTCTTCGATTACAAAGACATGGACGGGGACGGCAAAAAGGAATACATTTTTCTTGAAGGCACCCGGCTGCTGGTATTCAAAGAAAACAAAAAGCTGCTGTATGAATTTGATTTTAACCACCCCATCGTATTTAAACCTGCCTATTACAATTTTGCACAAAACGATAAAAAACTGGGCATCGTTTCACGGGAGGATAACCTTATTTATATGATAAACAATGACGGCAAGGTGTATAAAGGATTTCCCCTGAGGGGAAATTCTCCCTTCAGCGTGGGCTATTTTGGTGAAAATACGTCAACTTTTAACCTGATTGTGGGCAGCAATGATAACTTTTTATACAATTATACAGTACAATAGAACATGCTGAAGACCCGTACCATGAAAACACCGTTTATAAAAGTTGCTGCGCTGTTTTTGGGAATGACAATTCTGTTGGGATGGGCATGCACCGAATTGTACGATTTTGAAAAACTCTCGGGCATGATGCAGTATGATCCCGAGATCGATGGCCCTCTTGTAAGGGGTTCGCTTACCGCTGAAGACCTTTTCGCAAGATGGGATTCGCTGATGGAGAATAACGGGGATACCGTTGTCCTTGCTTTCCGGGAAGACTCCCTGTTTTATTTCAACGTGGAAGATTTAAATGAAATCCCTCCGCAGGATACCCAGGAATTTAATCTTATTCCCAGCTATACCCTTACCAGCGCTGAAATGCCGGACAGCATATACATTGACTCTACGGACATCTATGGATTTACCCTTGCTGACAACATGCGGATTGACAGCCTGTACACCAATGACGGATTCCTCATGATCGAGGTCAGTTCCTCTTTCAGGCATGCCGGCAACCTGACAATCCATTGTCCCGAAATCGTTATCGAAGGGCAGTTGTTTCAAAAAACAATCCCGATCAGCAATACCGATGGCACATTTTACACTAAATTGCTCTATCCCCTCACGGATGCAAAGATCTACCCCGATAATTCCATTCCGGGTGAACCCTTCATTCAGAATATTTATCATCTGGTGCTTTACAGGAATCCCGGACAAGGTATAGAAGCAGGCGACAGGGTACGCATTAACTATTCCATTGTTGAACTCGATAAATTTGAAACCATCTTCGGTTATGGCGGTAACCGTATTTTTTCCGAGGATACTGTTTTTTCAACAGGGCTGGAAGCGATCGAAGGACTTACGGGAACCTTTTCCGTTATCGATCCGCGCATCAATTTCAACTACGATAATTCATTTGGATTGCCTGTCGGACTTGATCTTTACATACAAGGCCATTTCAGCGACGGGAATACGGTTACCCTCGACCCTCCCCTGCAGGTTATGACTGCTTCCGATAATTACCTGCAACCCCATGTGGAAGGATCGCTGTCGTACAACCGCACAAACATACCCAACATTGGTGAATTGCTGACCTTTCCAGTTCCTGACAGTATTACGGTGGGAGGTCAGGCAAACGCCAACCCGGGAGTAACCGATGCCAGGAATTTTATACTGAAAAACAGCAAGGTCCTGATCGATCTTGAAATAAAAATACCCCTGGCATTTTCTGCTGACCTTCAGCTGCGGGACACCTTTGCGATGGCGATCGAAAAGCCCGAAGCAGTGGATTATATCGAATATGCAAAGCTGCATTACCGCATACGAAATGAGTTCCCTGTTAACCTTGAACCCTACCTTATCTTATACGATTCCATTGCCGACGTGAACCGCGATACGCTGCTGCTGGCTGAATCCCTTTCTGATCCTTTTATCAAAGCGGCCCCGGTGGATGCCAATGGAATATCCATACCCTCGCAGGTGGAGGATTATACCGGTACCGTTGAACTGGATGAGGAACTGATGGATCATTTTTTTCACGATACCAACAAGCTGATCATCGTGGGCGGTTTCAGCTCCTACCAAACCGGCAATGTCATCATCCTTACCACCTACCGGTTTGACTTCCGGTGCAACCTTGAGGCAAAAATCCATTACGTGACCAATATGAATGACAAAACCGATGATCAGTAACAGGAGAATACAAAAACACCGGAATTACTTTCTATGGGTCGTGGTATCGGTTTCCTGTGTTTTTTCGCGGGTGACGGGACAGGAAAGCAATACCCTGTATTTTATGAAAGGTGTTCCCCAGTCGTATCAGGTAAACACGGCTGCCCAGCCGGAATGCAGGTTTTTTCTCGGGTTTCCTGCTCTTTCCCCTTTACAGGTCTTCACCGAGAATTCAGCCTATTCATTGAAAGATATTGTCTTCCCCCTGGGAGATTCACTGGTTACCTTCATGCATCCCGAGGCGGATAAAAATGAATTTCTTAATAACCTGGCCCCGGTGAATACCCTCCAGACATACGGAAGTGCCAACCTGTTTTCCGTGGGATACCAGATGGAAACTTACTATTATACTTTCGACCTTTCGCAAAAAACCTATACCCGTTTCGTATACAACGATGACGTATTGGATTTATTACTGACGGGCAACAAAAGGGGCGATCGGTTTGATTTCAGCAATACCAATGTGGATTTGACCAGCTACCTCGAAGCGGCAACCGGTAATTTCCGGAAAATAAATGACAGGCTTACTGTCGGTTCACGGATCAAAATCTTGTTTGGTGAGGCAAATGTTTCTACGGTCAATAAGGATCTTTCGCTGATCACCGATGAAGACTGGACGATCCGGTCGGATATTAAGATCCGGCTCTCCGTGCCGGGATTGAGTATTCCCGTGAATGAAAACGGAGAAATAAGCCTTGATTCCATTGAATTTGACCCACCCCATACCACCACTGAAATTCTGCAGACAGCCTTCGGCAATATCGGTCTCGGGATTGACCTGGGATTGCATTATAAACTGACAGACAAGATTATGCTTTCGGGAAGTTTGCTTGACCTGGCGGGAATCCGGTGGAGTGCAAATACCTATTCGTTCAGTCAGAATGCATCGTATGTGTACAAGGGGATTGAAATCGATCCTTCCGATACGGCCGGTGCAACCCAAAACTTCTTTGACAGCCTGAGCACTGTTTTTCGCTTTGCCACTGCCCTCGATCCTTATTATACCATGCTGCCGTTGAAGCTTTATGTGGGAGGCACCTACCAGGTAATGGATCAGATAGGGTTCGGCATTCTTTCAAGGACTGAGTACTATAAGAACAGGCTGAGGGAACAGCTGACCCTTTCCGCCAATTTTTCACCGCTGAGGATTATCACCTTTTCGTTGAGTTATACCCTGTTTAATAACGCGTATAACAATTTCGGATTCGGATTTTCCGCAAGGTTCGGACCTTTTAATATGTACCTGATCTCGGATAACATTTCAACCCATTATGTGGTGGATCAGTCAACCCATGTGGTGTTGCCCTATGACAACAGGGTCATGAATTTCAGGGTTGGTCTGAACCTGGTATTCGGTTGCCTGTCCGAAAAGAAGAAAGCAAGTGACCTGCCGCTGGTATATTAGGTTTGAATATTTGAAAGTTCGAAAATTTGAAGGTTGAGTCCACTCCGCAAAATATTTCTATCTTTGCAGCATGACAGGGTTTATCCGGATCATATTACTGCTTGTCCTCTTCTATTATCTGACACGGATCATTACACGGTATTTGGTGCCGTTTCTTTTTGGCAGTTACGTGAACCGGAAAATGAATGATTTCCAGGGCAGATCTGGCAGACAGCAGAAAACCCATAACCGGAAGAAAGAAGGAGAGGTCACGGTGGACTATACTCCGCAGGAAGGGAATAAAAACAAAGACCGCGGGGAATATGTTGAATATGAAGAGATTAAGGATTAATAGTTTTCGGGATCCCTGATTTCATCCGTTGTCATTGCCTTGATCTTCTTGGCAAAATTCGAGGCAAAGACGAAGTCATTCAGGTTCACATCCTCGCTGTTGAGGATATCTTCCTTTGTTCCCTCCCAGCACTTTCGTCCTTCATGGATAAAGACCACTTTTTCGCCGATTTCCATTACCGAATTCATATCGTGTGTATTGACAATGGTGGTAATATCAAATTCCTTTGTGATTTCGCTGATCAGGTCATCAATCAGCAGCGCGGTTATGGGATCCAGGCCCGAATTGGGCTCATCGCAAAAAAGGTATTTTGGATTCTGAACGATGGCGCGGGCAATGGCCACCCTTTTTTTCATGCCTCCGCTTAACTCACCGGGATAAAGGGCATTCTCATTTTCGAGATTCACCCGTTTCAGACAAAAATTTACCCGGTCTGTTTTATCCCCCGGTGTCATGTCAGAGAACATGTTCAGGGGGAACATCACGTTTTCTTCAACGGTCAGGGAGTCAAACAGGGCACTGCCCTGAAACAGCATTCCGATCTCACGGCGAAGGTTTTGCCTTTCCTTGAAATTCATTTTCAGAAAGTCGCGTCCGTCAAAAAACACGGACCCTTTATCGGCTTCGTGAAGGCCCACGATGCATTTCATCAGAACCGTCTTTCCCGAACCGCTTCGTCCTATGATTAGATTTGTCTTCCCTTTTTCAAAACTCACGGAGATGTCATCGAGAACGCTTTCTCCGGAAAAGGACTTGTACAGGTCTTTCACTTCTATCATCAGGCCAGCATTAATTGGGTGAGAATAACATCGGTCATGAGAATCAGGATACTGCTGAATACAACACCCCGTGTGCTTGCCCGACCGACTTCGAGTGCACCACCTTTTACATTGTAACCCTGAAAGGCGGAGACGGAGGTAATGATGAAGGCATAAAAAACGGTCTTGATCAGCGCATAAACAATATAAAACGGTATAAAGTAATATTGGATGCCATATAAATAATCGGCGGAGGGAAGCGCACCCGTGATAATACAGGCCATCCACCCGCCGAAAAGTCCGACCGACATGGAGATAGCCGTAAGGAAGGGATTGAATACCATGGTGGCGATTATCTTGGGTAAAACAAGGTAACTGGCGGAATTGACTCCCATCATCTCGAGGGCATCTATCTGTTCGGTAATGCGCATATGCCCGATTTCTGACGCGATATTGGAGCCCACCTTACCGGCCAGTATAAGGCCTACCATGGTAGAGGAAAATTCCAGCAGCATGGTATCCCTGGCCGTAAGGCCGATGATATAAAGAGGCAGCAAAGGATTTTCAAGGTTGTACCGGGTTTGCAGGGTAATTACAGCCCCGATGAAAATTGAGATAATGATCACTATTCCGACGGAATTAAATCCCAGGCTCTCCATTTCCAAAATGGTTTGCTTCAGATAGATCCGTGCTTTCTCGGGACGGGAAAACACCCTGGACATGAAAATAACATACCGGCCGAATACGGAAAGAAAGCGCATATTTATTTTTGTTCAAAATTAATGATATCGTACTAAAATCAAATAATCTATTCACTTAATCTACATATATACCGCTCCGATCAAATTTATTTCAGGAATACACCTATTTTACTTATTTTCGCTGGAAAGTCAGGAATCTTTATATCCATGATCCTATGAACAGAAGTCATTATTGTGTTATTATGGCCGGCGGCATTGGAAGCCGGTTCTGGCCGTTAAGCCGAACAAAAAAACCCAAACAGTTTCTGGATATTCTCGGAACCGGAAGAACATTGCTGCAGCAAACTTTCGACAGGCTGAAGAAAGTATTCCCGGTAGAGAATATCTTCATCGTTTCCAACGAAGATTATAAAAATCTGATAGTAAAACAATTACCGGAACTTAAAGAAAACCAGATCCTCCTTGAACCCATGCGGAGAAATACGGCTCCCTGCATTGCCTATGCCAATTACAAAATCCAGCTTGAGGATCCCAATGCCATCATCCTTGTGGCGCCTTCCGATCATATTATTCTTAAAGAAAACGATTTTCTGGATGTGGTGAAAAAAGGCCTTGATTTTGTTGCCACCAACGACAGTTTGCTTACCCTGGGTATTCAACCCAACAGGCCTGAGACCGGTTACGGATACATTCAGATAAACGGGGACAGGAGCAAGGTACTGGATCTGAATTCGAGCATCCGCAAAGTGAAAACCTTCACGGAAAAGCCCAATCTCGAAATGGCCGAAGTATTCCTGAGAAGCGGAGATTTCTTCTGGAATTCAGGGATGTTCCTGTGGTCATTAAAATCCATTGTCAAAGCATTTGAGGCATACCTGCCTGAAGTCAACACCCTTTTTAAGGAAGGCCTTGAGTTTTATAATTCACCGCGCGAAGCCGAATTCATTGCAAAAACCTATCCAAACTGCCGGAATATATCCATTGACTATGGCATTATGGAGAAAGCCGAAAATGTGCATGTGCTGTGCTCCGATTTTGGATGGTCCGACCTGGGAACCTGGGGTTCCCTTTATGACACCCTGAATAAAAACCAGGACAACAATGCCATCTCAGGCTCCAATGTACTGACCTACAACACCCAGAATTGCATCATCAACGTACCGGATGACAAATTAACGGTCATCCATGGTCTGGATGATTACATTATCGTTGAATCTGAAAATATCCTATTGATTTGCCGTAAACAGGACGAGCAAAAGATAAAGAATTTTGTCAACGATGTAAAAATTGAGAAGGGGGAGGATTTTATCTGAGATTAAACGGAATTTGCAGTCCGCTTATTCCTCTTCGTCGGCAACATCTTCGCCGATCTCAAGGTTTTCGAAATTATCAAATTCATCAAAGGAGGAAGATTCAATATCATCGTCGGATTCGGAAGCCGTACTTTTGGGCATTTTAATCAGGAAATACGTATCCTCCGTTTCGTAAGGCAGGGCCACTTCAATTTCTCCGCGGGTATTGGTGAAAGTAATAAGATGATCATCAAACCCGTCGGGATATTTTTCTTTTATCCGTTCGACCATTTCGTCCGGAAGCTGCTCGTACGATTTTATTATCCTTTTCTTTGCTACGTTCTTTGCCACGACTTTGCAGGTGATATTAACGTTGTAAGTATGGGGGTAAATTTATATAAATTTTATTCTTAATAGCAAACTATATTTGGTAAATATTTTTTTTTACGTGTTGTTTTCCGTAAGGATTATGCTGATATCAGGATCATTAAGCCATTCCGAATTCATGATCTTCTGCAGATTGATCTTCGCTATAAAATAATCGCATTCTGGCGATTCATACCGGATGGAAACACTTTCAAAAACAGCAGGATCGATTTTTAATTTCCCTTTTTGCCTGACATATACCTCCACTACATGATCATTGCTGTACTTATAATTCAAATGCTGATCCATTTTTTTGTACTCGTACCGGTATCCATAGGTCAACGCTGAAATATCCGAAAGAACGGCTGATCCGGTTGAATTTCCCCCTGCCCCTTTGCCCATAAAAAACTGGTTTTCCGAGAAAGCGCCCTCCAGGATGAGACCATTGTATTCAAAATTCACTTTGTTGAGGGTATCCGACAGCGGAACGAATTTCGGCATGCAGTAGGCATATACCTTGTTTCCGACCTTCCGGCAATTTGCAATCAGTTTTATGGTGGCATTCTTTTCTTTTGCATGGCGTATGTCAAAATCATTCAGATGCTGGATGCCATAGTTGAATACATCGCCCGGATGCAGCACAATGCCAAAGGCATGCACAAGAATGATCATCAGTTTGTATTTGGCATCAAATCCCTCCACGTCAAGACGGGGGTCACTTTCGGCAAAACCCATCTCCTGGGCTTCTTTAAGAGCCTTCTCAAAACTCTTGTTATGCTGGAAAATATGCGTCAGGATATAATTGGTCGATCCGTTCAATATACCTTCCACACTGCGCAGCAATTCATTGTCATAATATTCTTCCAGGTTTCGGATGATGGGTATGCTGGCACAACACGAAGCCTCGTACAAAAATGAAACGCCGTTTTCCTGCTGAAGGCGGAGCAACTCGTCGAGGTGTTCGGCGATCATTTTTTTATTGGCGGAAACAACGGCTTTCTTTTTTTTCAATGCCGTCTCCACAATTTCAAATGCAGCCTGCACATCGTCGATCAGTTCGACGATCACATCGATCTCCGGGTCATTGAGGATTTCATTCCGGTCGGTGGTAAAAAGGGATGCATCCAGGATTCGTTTCTTTTCAGGATGTTTGATGCATATTTTCCGGATGGTGGCATTAAATCCTCTCGTATGGTTCAATACATTGTAAAGGCCTTGTCCCACGCACCCAAATCCAAAAATTCCAAGGTTGATCTTTTTTTCCATTTTCATTGTTTATTTGACTAAAAAGGAAGAACCATGCCCCCATAAAACAAAAAAACCCTTCCGATACGTCAAAAGAGTTTTGATGATTACATGCTCTGATGGCTTATCTTTCTCTCCCGATACCTCGGGGGAGGGGGAGTTGGCACCTTCTCTCCGCTTTGCAGAGAGGGTTGCCAAGGTTTCGCAGGGCCATTCCCTCCACCTTTCCTGATAAGGATTCATTAAATGAACGATGGGGGCAAATATAAAACTTTAATTATTTTTTTTCGTTAATAGGTGCACAATTCCTCTTTTTGCATCCGGCTTCAGATCCGTCAGTTCTTCTATCTTCACCGGCCGTCCCTCATCAATGCTTTTTCGGGCGGCGATGCCAAGCAGGTTTGCCATGGCCCCGTCACGAGAACCGGCTGAATGGTGGTACGGATCGGATACAGGCTCGCCCCTGAAGATCGCATCCTTAAGACGATTGTCGCCTCCCCCGTGACCTCCTCTAAGCATGGGCACTTTAATCATCCGGGACTCCCCGAAATTATCCGATACCACAATTTCGTCATAGGCAGTTTCATCTTCCTTTGCATTCTGATCCATTTCTTTGGTATGCCTTTCTGCCTGGTTTACCTTATCCTGTTCGCGCCAGGGCAGATCCTGCCAGCTGTCCAGCCGCCCCTTCATTCCGTTAAAAGCGATCGTAAGCCCTTCATAAGGAGAATAAGTGGTCAGGGAATAGCTTACCTGAACATCGTTCGCATATTTAACCTGTACGGCCATCTTGTCGAAGATATCGATCTCCTCGCGCCATACACAGTTGTCACGGATATAGCCGTCATGCATTTCATTGGCCGCATACAGCTTCATGTAGAAATCATCCTTTGTAATGTCCCAGAAGAATTTGCAGGATGAAGTATGCGGGCAGGACCGGCATTTGGCGCCCCTGAAAGCATTGTTTTTACCGTAATGCTCCAGTTTTCCGTAGGCATGAACTTCCACGGGATCCGAATCAATCCACCAGTTCAGCAGATCAAAATGATGGCTGGCCTTGTGCAGCAAAAGCGTACCGCTTTTATTGCGCAGGCTGTGCCATCTTCTGAAATAGTCCGCACCGTGGTAAGTGTTCAGGTACCAGTGAAAATCCACTGAGGTGATGCGCCCGATGCGTTCTTCGGCCAGGATTTCCTTGATCCGGGTGAACAAGGTACCGTACCGGTAATTAAAAGTAACCTGGAGTTTCTTTCCTGTCCTTCTTTCTGCATCCAAAATCCGCTGGCATTTCGCCTCATCGGTGGTCATGGGTTTCTCGGTGATCACGTCGGCCCCCATCTCCATCCCTTTCACGATGAATTCGTCATGCGTTGCATCCACCGTGGTCACGATGACAAGTTCGGGTTTGGTTTTGACCATCATCTCTGTAAAATCGGTAAAAACCGGACAGGCTATCCCCATATATTCCAGCGCAAAAGAAAGCCTTCCCGGATTGCTGTCGCACAATCCGACAAATTCAATCCGGTCGCTGTACTCGTCCATAAGGGATTTTCCCCACATGGTAATACCCCTGCTGCCCGTTCCGACCAGGGCAATTCGCTTTTTATCCGACCTGCCGGAAAGGCCAAAGGATGATGCAGGGGACATCAGCAATCCGCCTGCGGTAAGAATACTTGATGTTTTGATGAAGTTTCTGCGTTTCATGGTATTAAAAAGTTTGTAAGTCCGGGAAGACCAGGCGACCTCCCGGGTATTATAAAAGTATAAAAAAAAACAACATCGGATCTGAAATGGGGTCTGAAAGCCGGCGGGACCTTCTGCCCTTATTCAACTGTTCCCTTTAACCCGATAGCCTCTGCCACTTTCCGCATGCCTCGGATGGTCTCTTCAATTACGAAATCCAGGTCTTTTCCCATCATGGCTGCGCCCCTTTCAATGACTTCACGGTTGGCCCCGGCGGCAAAGTGTTGAATATTCCATTTCTTTTTTACCGATTTGGCCTCCATGTCCAGGATCGACTTTGTCGGGCGCACCAGAGCAGAAGCTGCCACGAGTCCGGTTAATTCATCGATGGTAAACAAAACCTTTTCCATGATGTGCACCGGTTCTACATCCGAACAAATGCCCCAGCCATGGCTGACGACAGAATGGATATAGGAGGAAGGCCAGTTTTCATCCTCCAGTATTTTTTTTGTCATGGTACAATGCTGTTCGGGGTACTTCTCGTAGTCGAGGTCATGAACAAGACCGATAATGCCCCATTTTTCACTGTCTTCCTTGTAGATCGCTGCGAAGTGACGCATCACGGCCTCAACCGAAAGCGCGTGTTTGATCAGCCGTTCGTTCTGATTGAACCGGAGAAGAAGCTGCCAGGCCTGTTCGCGTGAAGGGGTAAAGGATTCCATATTTCTTTTTGTAAAGATAAAAAACAATGTTTCATTCTGGTTTTACCCGAAGGATTATCTTTACCTTTAGGGATCCATTAAATTGATCATTGCCGTGCCGGAAATCATCGATTTATCCCATACCCTCACCTCAGACATTAGTGTTTACCCGGGTTCGGATCATCCTGTTCTGAAAAATACTGCCTCTCTTCAGCGGGAAGGCTACCGCGAAAAAGAACTGGTATTGTCCACCCATCACGGCACCCATATCGACTGTCCCGTTCATATTCTCAGCGAAGGCCTTCATACCGGCAATGCTCCGCTTACCCTTTTTTACGGAAAAGGATTTGTAATGGATTGCAGAGCCTTTGCCCCGGAAGAAAAGATACCCGCAGGAATGTTGCATTCTTTGGAGCCGGAACTTTCCGGCACCGATTTCCTGTTGTTTTTGACCGGTATGGACCGGTACTGGAAATCGCCGGAGTATGAAGGCAGGTATCCTGTCCCCGGTCATGAAGCTGCAGATTACCTTACCCGGTTTCATTTGAAGGGCATTGGCATCGACGCACTCAGCATTGATCCGGTTGGAGACACAGAACTGGCAGTTCATAAAACCTTTCTTTCCGGAAACATACTGATTATTGAAAACCTGACGGGTCTTGAAAAACTGCTGAACAGAAAATTCCTGTTTTGTTGTTTCCCGCTGAAAATTGAGGAAGGTGACGGTTCTCCGGTGAGGGCATGTGCTATTGTGGAGGAGTTGCTTACAACTCTTTGATCAGTGCATTGAACAACCGGATTAGCCCTTCCTCCGCCTTTTCTGCAATTTCGAGGATGTCCTCAATCTTTGCAGGCACCAGGTTATCGGGGTCACACTCATCGGTCAGCACCGAAACGGCCGCACAAGGCAATCCCATGTGATTGGCTACGATGACCTCGGGAACCGTTGACATTCCCACGGCATCAGCAAAATTCCCCAGGAACCGGTATTCCGCGCGAGTTTCAAGATTCGGACCGGCAACCGCTGCATAAATACCCTTATGCATGGCTATTTTTTCACGGATTGCAATGGCTTCAAGCTTCCCATTCAGAAAAGGGGAATAAGGCTGGCTCATATCGGGGAATCGCGGGCCCATCTTATCGTCATTGCGACCCCGCAGAGGATTATCGGGCAGAAAACTGATATGGTCCTCAATGAGCATCAGGTTCCCCTTTTTAAAGTTGAGGTTGAGTGCACCGGCCGCATTCGACAGCAACAGG
>JAGDMB010000037.1 GCA_017860375.1 Bacteroidota bacterium
TCTGCGGTACATCGGGGATAATGAAATGTACCTGAACGGCCAGATACTGCAACAAAATAAGGTTTATGTGCTGAATCCAGGGACTTCCATCCGGAATCATCTGGTGACACCCCTCTATTTCAGCGATATTGTCAATAAATTCAAGGAAGACCAGCAACAGCAGCGTATCGTCTTTGAGGCCAATTCCATCAGCTACCGGTTCAAATCCGGCAAGACAGGTCTCTATACCATGAGTTTCAGGGAGGAATCGGGCCGGCTTGTGGGAATCATGGGAGCCAGCGGTGCAGGCAAGTCCACTCTTCTGAATGTCCTGAATGGTTCGACACCTCCCTCCACGGGCGAGGTACTGATCAACGGGAACAACATTCATCTCGACAAGGAAAAGACAAAGGGTCTTATCGGACATGTTTCGCAGGATGACCTTCTGATCGAAGAGCTCACCGTGTATGACAACCTGTATTACAATGCAAAGCTGTGTTTTGACAATTATAGCAGGGAGGAGCTGGAAGATGCCGTCGACAATATGCTGCATAACCTTGGGCTATATGAGATCAAGGATATTCAGGTAGGATCTCCCCTGAACAAGAAAATCAGCGGCGGACAGCGAAAGAGGCTCAACATCGCGCTGGAATTGATCCGGGAACCCGCGGTGCTTTTTCTGGATGAACCCACATCGGGGCTGTCGTCAAGGGACTCTGAGAATATAATGGACTTGTTGAAAGATCTGACGCTGAAAGGGAAACTGGTCTTCGTGGTGATCCATCAGCCTTCCTCGGACATTTTTAAAATGCTCGACAATCTGTTGTTTCTCGATACCGGAGGGTATCTGATATACAATGGTAACCCGATCGATTCCATCATGTATTTCAAATCGAGGGTTCACCACGCCAACTGGTCGGAAAGTGAATGCCACATTTGCGGGAATGTCAATCCCGAACAGATCTTCAACATCGTCGAATCGATGGTAATTGATGAGTACGGGAAAGAAACCCGTACACGCAGGGTATCGCCCAGGGAGTGGAACAAATTTTATAATGAAGCCCTCCAGTTTGAGGGGAAGACGCTAAAATCCCCCATTGATCTGCCTTCTATATTTTTTAAAATACCCAATAAGCTGAGGCAGTTCTTTGTTTTTGTGAAGCGCGATATCCTTTCCAAACTGGCCAATACGCAGTACCTTATCATTACCTTTCTTGAAGCCCCGGTGCTGGCATTGATCTTATCCTACATCATAAAATACTTCAATGTCAGTGAAACGGAAGCCAAAACCTATTCATTCATTGAGAACAGCAATCTGCCTGTATATCTCTTTATGGCCGTTATTATTGCCATTTTCATTGGTCTGACGCTGAGTTCCGAGGAAATTATCAAGGACCGCAAGATCTTGAAACGTGAAGCATTCCTGAACCTGAGCTGGGGCAGTTATCTTTTTTCAAAGGTTGCGGTGATGCTTCTCATTTCAGCTATACAATCCTTTACCTTTGTGCTGGTCGGAAACAGTATAATGGAGATCAGGGGCATGTATTTATCTTACTGGTTGCTGCTATTCAGTGCGTGGGCTTCATCGAATATCATGGGTTTGCTGATCTCCGACAGTTTTAAAACGGTGGTCACCATCTATATCCTGATCCCCTTCCTTGTGATTCCTCAAATTATGTTAAGCGGGGTAATGGTAAAATACGAGAAACTGAATCCGAAGATCTCCTCTCCGAGTAAAATTCCCTGGTATGGGGAAGGGATGGTGGCCCGCTGGGGATATGAAGCCCTGTCGGTTAATCAGTTTATGGAAAATGAGTACGACAAAATGTTTTATCCGGAGAACCGGGTAATGAGCCTTGCTGAATACAAGAAGAATTACTGGATTAAAAACCTTCAGAATAAAATTGACTTCCTGAAAGAAAATTATGACAATCCGGAATCGCTGTCCAAAAATGAAAGTTCGCTCACCCTCTTGCGAAACGAATTGCAGAAAGAACTTCTGTTTCTTAAAACACTCCACAACTCCGCGATCCAGAATATCGAATATCCCTATATTGACAGCCTCTACCCCGGGTCTGTCAATCCACGGATCCTGGCTAAAACAGATTCGCTTACCCGGTTGATCAACCGCGTTTATATTAAAATATACAACCAGGCCAATGACAGAAGGGACGCCCTGATCAGGGAAATGCAGAAAACGCCCGAAGGAAAGGAATCCTTCCAGAAACTGAAAAGCAACTACCATAACGACAAACTCGCGGAATTTGTTGAAAACAACAACGAAATCGTGAGGATTATCGAATACAAGGGAAAGCTCTACCAAAAAATCGATCCCATTTATATGACGCCCGAGCCCCGGTTCCTCAAAGCCCATTTCTATGCCCCTTATAAGCGGGTATTCGGCCAGCTGTACGATACTTTCTGGGTCAATACCCTGGTCATATGGGTATTTTCGATAATAATGTTTATTATACTCTATTTCAGGGGATTGAAAAGATTATTGGACACCATAGAACAAATGGTCGAACGGATGAAAAAGAATGCGGAGGGATGAGACCGGTTTCGGCCCGGCCATATAAGGCATAAAAAAAGCTCCTCAAACCGGAGCTTTTTTGATGGTTATCCTTTACAGGTGTTCAGTCTACAATCTCAATCATTTTAAAAGGCACGCGGATAATGGATTCATAATCTTCACCGGCTTCCAGCATGTCTTCATCATCTTCCTCGTAATACCAGTTTATAATGACTTCATTCTTGGCCTTATGAATGGCTTCAAGCTTTTTAAACACATCAAGAATGCATTTGGACGAGCTGGTATTGAAATATTCCAGCTGAACATCCACCTGCGTTCTTTTCAGGGGACTCTTTGCATAATCTTCCAGCCAGTCAACCAACGGCTTATAGAATTCAATCGAATTTTCGGGAATTGACCTTCCTTTGATTTCCATCACTCCGGATTCCTTGTCAAATTTCACGGAAGGTGTTTTTGGAGTACCCTCTATGTTAATTGGTTCCATGTTTTGTGTTCAATGTATTAATACCCATTTTATTGTATTGCATCAGATCCGAATCGTCAGATTGAAAAAATAGTAATTGTTGTTGTAATTATAAAAAGCGTATTCAAGTTTGTTCCCTGTTTTCCGCGCTATGTCAACCAGTCCAAGGCCACCGCCTCCTTTGGCAGAAAGCTTCTGATGATTGAGGATGAATTTGTACATATCCTTCAGCTCATCCTTTGTCAGGGAATTGATTTTGTCGATCTTCTCCTTCAGGAATTTTATCTTGGTTGAGTTCACAAAATTTCCGGTCGTCACTTTGTAAAGGCCATTTTCTTTTTCAATGACCACCACTCCGAATTTGGGATCAAGATCCTCGCTGATGCCTTCGTGGTATTCTTCGATATGGTGAAAGAGATTCTGCATGCTTTCCACCAGCACATTATAGATCTTCTTCCGCGTCTTGCTTTCTTCGTGCACATCATCAAGCTTCTTCTCAACGCCTTCAAGAACATCGTTAATCAGTTCAGAAGTGATGCTTCCTTTATAGGCCAGTAATACATCACCTTTGCTCAGATCTTGATAATAATCTTTCAGGTTAAAGCTCATAGAGGCCTTTGTTCGCTGTTAGTCGCAATAATTGATTAACTGACAAATATATAAAAAAAATTCACTCCTCATTATCTGCCGGAATTATTCTTTCGGCTTTATCTTCAGATAAGGATATTTTCCCGTTGATCCATTGACTTAAATATAGCTATTTTTCACAAAATAAATTTTTATTATTCATTTTTTTTCCAACACCTTTTCAAACCATTGGCTGGGCGGGATTATTTGTTGCTGTTTTATGCGATCCCTCGTACAGGACATACCGGTTAAATTTGCATTCCAGCTGACCGTTGTACAAGGTTATCCGTTTGCTTGGGTGCAGGCCGATACATTTCAGGGCATCCTTGTTGCTGCTCAGGACCCAGGCATCAAAGCCCGAAAAGCTTCTTTTCAGGGTATCGCCGATTCTTTTATACAGGGAATTCAGATCCTCCTGAACAAGCCTTTCCCCATAGGGCGGATTGATTATTGCAATTCCCCTGTCAGCAGGCTTTTTTGCGGCTTCAATATCGCAAACCTGAAACAGGATATGGTCTGTCAGCTGGGCGCTCCCGGCATTTTTGCGTGATGACCTCACCGCTTCAGGCGAATTGTCCATCCCATAGGTTATAACGGAAGGAAGGAAAGAAGGGGTATAGTGTTCCCGGATTTTTTTCAACAATTCCGGACGGAAGTCCGGCCAGTGCATGAAGCCAAAATCCTTCCGGTAGTATCCGGGAGGGATATGGTGGGCGATCATGGCGGCTTCGATGGGCAATGTGCCGGAACCGCACATGGGATCAACAAAACAGGTATCTCCTTTCCATCCGGTCAGCAGGATCATGCCGGAAGCAAGCACTTCGCTCAAATTCGCCATCCCCTGGACGACCCGGTATCCCCTTTTGTGCAACGAATCCCCTGAGCTGTCGAGTGAAACCGTAAGTTTTGTTTCCGCAATATGAACATTGATCCGCAGATCAGGATTGTCAATGTTAACCGATGGCCGCATGCCATACCGGTCGCGAAACTGATCCACAACGGCATCCTTGACTTTCTGAGCCACATAGTGGGAATGCGTAAAATGGGTAGACATCAGCGTTGCATCCACAGCCAGGGTTCCTTTTTTATCCAGCCAATCGTTCCACCTTACCAACCGGATCGCATCATAAAGTTGCTGTTCATTGGAGACCGATGCAGAAAGAATGGGTTTCAATATTCTGAGCGCCGTCCTCAGGCAATAATTGGAACGGTAAAGAAGGTCGGTATCTCCGGTAAAGCGAACCGCCCTGTTGAGCACCTTAATATCGTCTGCCCCTATTTCTGTCAGTTCACCTGCCAGGATTTCTTCAAGTCCATACGTAGTCTTGGCTACGATCTCAAAAGTAGGATTCTTTCTGTCTGTTGCCATATTTCAGGGTTTCCGGTTGATTCGTTGAAGTTCTGACTCCACGGCCCTTATTGCATTTTGCATTCTTCTGTCCCCCTTGCCGTGGATAACGGAATAGCGAAAACCGTATTTTTCCAATTCCTGCCGGTAAATCCGAAAAAGTTTTTCCCGCATCTCTCCGCCGTTTTCCCTGACCTTATCCGGAATCCAGGGAATATCGGTATCGCAAAGCAGGAACAGATGAATACGATTGCGCTTCAGCACCTTATCGATCCATTCGGGTATCCGGTTATACACAACCGAAAACCATACTTTGGTAATGATCAGGTAGGTATCATAAAAAAGGATTCCGTTGGCTTTCCGTGCATAGACCTTTTCTTCTCTGACCTGTCTTTCTGCTATATGCACCACATCATCGTAGGTATAGGGCCGGTGGAGGCTTTCAATATATTCCCGGGCATATTCAGGCACATAGGCCGTATGATAATGGGCTGCCAGTCCGGCTGCCAGGGTTGATTTCCCGGTACATTCAGGTCCCGTTATTCCAATCCGGATCAAAGCGGCCGAGTGTGTGTCCACTCTTTTTTCCATTCGAAATACCCTTTAATGGCCAGCAAGGTATAAATAAAAAACAAGATTGCTGCAAAAGGAAGTCCCTTATGCAGGGATACAAAACCCGACAGGGTGTCGATACCGATCCACAGGAGCCAGTGGTCAAGAACTTTGCGCATGAGAAGCCAGGTAGCTGCAATGCTTCCGGAAGTCAGCAATGCATCTGCCCATACCATTTCAGCATTGGCGGTGTATTTCAGAACGAATCCCACGATCAGAAAAAGCAAACCGATAACGGATCCGGTAAGGATCCATGAACGGGTTTTCAGGCGGGTGATTTTGCCTCCTTGCGATGCTTCATCTTTTGGTTTTGCCCATGCGAACCATCCATAAATACTGATGCCCGTATAGTAAAAATACAGGGTCATATAGGCAAAAAGTCCGGCCTGAAAGAATACCACAATATAGAAGAGGGAAGAAATTCCGCCGTACAACCAGAGAATTCGTTTTTGTTCAATGGAATAAAAGACATAAATCAGCCCGGTGATGGTACCCAGAATCTCATAATAATGCAGTTGCAGGTAGTGCAGAAACTGATAGAGCCCCATTACAGAAAAAGCATTAATACAAGCAGGGACGGGAAGATCAAGGTGTTATTTTTTCTTTTCCCGCCAGCAGGCTGACCTCATACAGATCCCAGTCCTTGATTATAGACAGGGCGGCCTGGAACTTATTATCGTCTTCGTTTACGATCTGGTAAAACTCACTGGTAGACCACAGATCACGGGCAATATAGCCTTTTGCCAGTGTTTGGATCTGTTTACCGGAAACGCTCAATTCTGAGGGATTCTCGGGTAAACCTTCTTCAGCGGCATAAACGGTCAGTTGTTTCATCAACTCCTGATCCATTTCAAAGCCGGATTTAAAAACAAGGATATCCGGGTACCGTTTCAACAGTTCATTCCTGTTCTGATCGACATAGTTCAGGACAAACTGGTTAAGGATGCCCAGCCGGACCAGATCGCGGTAATAATTTGTATAATACGAAGTGTCAAGCGGAATGAACAGATCGGGCATGATCCCACCTCCTCCGTATACCACCCGGGCATTTTTAAGCGTGTAGTATTTCAGGGAATCCGGAAAATGAATGCTGTCGGAAGATAGATATTCTCCATGCGTGTACCGCCGGGAAAGATCCATATCATAATCCTCTTTCCCCTTGTCATAAGGCTTCTGAATTAATCGGCCTGTAGGAGTATAATACCGGGCAATGGTAAGCCTGAGCTCGGACTGGTCGGGCAAAGGGCAACGCCTCTGTACCAATCCTTTCCCAAATGACCTTCGGCCAATAAGGATACCACGGTCCCAGTCCTGTATGGCACCCGATACGATCTCGCTGGCAGAAGCCGAACCTTCATCAATGAGGACAACCAGTTTGCCTTTCTCAAATTCACCCTCTTTGGTGGCTAGGTATTCTTTTTTAGGATTGTTCACGCCCTGGGTATACACAATCAGTTCTCCTTCCTCAAGAAACTGATCCGCCAGTTCCGTTGCAATTTCCAGATATCCGCCCCCGTTGTTGGTAAGATCAAGGATCAGGTTCGAAATATTGTCTTTTTTAAGGGCGCCAATGGCGGTTTTGAACTCATCGATCGTGGTGAGGGAAAAGCGGTTGATCTTGATATATCCTGTATTTTCATTCACCTTGTAACTTGCGTCAATACTGAAAATAGGGATCTTATCGCGGACGATGTTAAAATCAAGCAATTCGCTCATGTTTCGGCGCTGCACCGTAACCGTGACACGGGTTCCCTTTTTACCCCGCAGCAATTCATATACTTTTTCATTGGTGATTCCGACACCGGCAACAATTTTATCATCTACCTTTATTATCCGGTCACCCGAGAGGATTCCGACCTTTTCGGAGGGTCCCCCTGAAATGGGAGAAATAACAAAAATGGTATCCTCAAGAATATTAAACGAGATACCGATGCCCTCAAAATTGCCCTGCAATGGTTCATTCATTTCTTCCACTTCTTCTTTGGAAAGGTAGGAAGAATGAGGATCAAGTTCTTTTAATAACTGGGTAATGGCTGTCTCAACCAGTTCCTCCTGGTTGGTCGTATCCACATAATAATTATCGATCCAATCCAGCACCTTCCCGAATTTAAATACCTGTTCGTTCAATACCTGAGCATTCAGCTGGCAGGTAAACAAAGCTGAAACAACCAGTACCTGTATATACCTCACTTTTTTCATCATAGTTCCACTTCCTTTTTCTGTCTCTTCCGCCTGTTTTAGTAATCCGTTGTATGGCGTTTGTCTGACCGTTGCTACTCTTTTTTATACGAAATCATGGTAAAAGGAGTTTCCGATATGTCGGAAAGATCCTCACCGGCATCCCTTATGTTGTCATCCCCCGCTTCATAATGCCATTCCACCGAGTATTGAAGGCCCCGACTGTGCAGGCCGGCGATCTTCGTAAGCAGTTCAGCAAAATAACGGATGGTGCCGGAATTATAGTATTGAATTTTAAAAATTATGCGCAAAGGAGGATTCATAACGGGGGAAGCAACAAATTCCTCAACCCATTCCATAACGGGCTCGTACAGGGTATACACGTTTTCAGGCAGGGAGGATCCGATAATCTGCAGGATATTTTCTTCCGGACCGTATACGATCCTTGGAGTGGTTTTACCAGCCTGTATATCAAGAGGTCTCATGGCTATAGTATTTGGAAAGCAAGGTAGTGAATTTTCTTCTTTGTTTTGTCAATCCCTGTAATAGATTTACGGAAAATCCAAGGCGGCCGGTTCTTCATGCATTCATTCCCATTCAATTGTAGCAGGTGGTTTTGAGCTGATGTCGTACACAACCCGGTTAATTCCCTTGATGGTGTTTATGATCCGGTTCGAAATGGTACTCAGAAATTCATAGGGGAGATTTGCCCAGTCGGCCGTCATTCCATCCATGGAGGTCACCGCACGCAAGGCAATGACATTTTCATAGGTGCGTTCATCTCCCATAACCCCCACAGATTGCACCGGCAACAATATGGCTGCGGCCTGCCAGACTTTCTCATAGAGCCCGAACTCGTGCAACCCTTCCATATAGACATGATCCACTTCCTGTAAAAGGGCAACTTTTTCTGCCGTCACATCGCTGATGATGCGAATTGCCAAACCGGGACCAGGGAAAGGATGCCGGTTCAGGATCGCGGGGTCGATGGAAAGGGAATGGCCCACCTTTCTTACTTCATCCTTGAACAACAGCCTCAGGGGTTCCACCACTTTCAGGTTCATTTTTTCAGGCAGGCCGCCTACATTATGATGCGATTTAATGGTCACCGAAGGGCCGTTGACCGAAACCGATTCAATCACATCGGGATAAATCGTTCCCTGGGCCAGCCATTTGACGTCTTTAATTTTCCTGGCCTCCTGCTCAAATACGGCAATAAAATCCTTCCCAATGCTTTTTCTTTTCAATTCAGGGTCGGCAATGCCTTTGAGGTGATCAAGAAACAATTGACGGGCATCCACTCCCACCACATCCAGTCCCATTTTCCGGTAAAAGGCATGTACGTTTTCAAATTCGTTTTTTCGCAGCAGTCCATTATCCACAAATATGCAGGTGAGGTTTTTTCCGATAGCCCTGCTCAGCAAAACCGCTGCTACGGAGGAATCCACCCCTCCCGAAAGTCCGAGGATGACCTTATCCTTGCCCAGCAATGTTTTTAGCTGGCCGACGGTGCTTTCCACAAAGGATTCTGCTGTCCAGTTCTGCGAGCATCCGCAGATATCCACGACAAAGTTATGAAGCAATTGCAATCCTTCCGCAGTATGGTACACTTCGGGGTGAAACTGTATGCCATAGGAGGATTCACCGGTAATTTCGAAGGCTCCGATCCGCACATTTTTTGTACTTCCTATTACTTTATAGTGATCGGGAACCTTGACGATGGTGTCGCCGTGGGACATCCACACCTGTGAATTGTCGGTCATGCCTTTCAGCAATTTCGAATAGGTGTCGGTTATCAGCAGGCTGGCACGGCCATATTCCCGGGTTTTGGACGGAAGTACTTCACCTCCGTAATGATGCGCAAGGTATTGCGCTCCGTAGCATATCCCGAGCAGGGGGATCCTCCCCTTAACAGCGCCAAGTTCGGGGAAAGGAGCATTGGGATCGCGCACCGATGAGGGACTGCCAGACAGAATCACGCCTTTCACCGCTGCATCGGCAACAAGTGTTTTGTTAAAAGGCACGATTTCACAGTACACATTCAGTTCTCTTACTCTTCTGGCGATCAATTGAGTGTATTGAGATCCAAAATCAAGGATGATAATTTTTTCTTCCACAACAGGGGGACCTTATGATAAGAGCGCAAAGATAGTTGTTTTTGTAATCAAATCGAGCCGGTTTCAGAAACCTGCGGGGCATAAGGTAATCTTTCCTCTGCAACCTGAAAAACATCCCCGTCCTCAACCGCAATTGTATTTTCAAATATCGTCCGGGCTTCGTCCGTGAATGCGGAAATATTTTTATACCGCGAGGAGAAATGGCCGATCAGCAATTTGCCTGCCTGTGCTTTTTCTGCAATTTTGGCTGCCTGGAGGGCAGTCGAATGGCCCGTTAACCGGGCAATTTTCCGGTCCTTTTCGAGAAAAGTGGCTTCGTGATACAGCAAATCAATCCCGGTGACAAGACCGGCAATTTTCGGGTAGTAAGCGGTATCGGAAACATAGGCATACGATCTTGGTCGGATCATGGGAAGCGTCAGATCGCTGTTTTTAACCAATGTTCCGTCCGCTGTGGTATAATCTGAACCGGCTTTGATTTTGATGATTTCACGGTACGGAATGTTAAAGCGTTCTACCTTGTCTTTCCGGATATTCAGCGGACGCGCCTTCTCGCGGAAGACAAAGCCTGCCGTTGCTATTCCATGCCGCAATGGAATCGTTTCAACCGTTACCTGTTTGTCTTCAAAGATCAGGCTTTGCCTTGCGGATGAAAAGGGTTGGAAATCAATTCCGAACTGGAGGTCGGTTCCAAAATACTTTTTAAAATGTGCGAGGGTGGGTTCCAGTTCGGCATGGGCATGAATGGTGAGAGTGGCTTTCCTGTCCAGTAAATTCATCGAAGACAGGAGTCCGAACAATCCGAAAACATGGTCCCCGTGAAGGTGACTGATAAATATGTGATGGATGCGCGATATAGGAAGCCTAAACTTCTGGATTTGAATCTGTGTGCCTTCTCCGCAGTCAATTAAAAAAAACCGCTCCTGTACATTGAGTACCTGAGCGGCCGGAAATCTTTTTGATGTAGGAATAGCAGAACTGCTGCCCAGCACCGTCAAAGAAAATGACATACGGGTTGCGATCGGTCTATTTCTCAGCTTCCTTAATAAGCTTTACGCCATCTTCAATGGAAGCAGTAATATTCAGTACTGTATCCAGCTGCGAAATGGTAATAAGCCTTTCCACGGCATCGTTTAACCCTGTTAATACAAAGGTACCGTTTGCATTTTTACACAAGCGGTTTGCCACCAGAATGGCACTCAGTCCGGAAGAATCACAATAACGGCATTTGCTGAGGTCAAGTATAATATTCTTTTCACCGTTGCCCGATATAAGCACCAATTCTGATTTTAACGTAGGTGCTATATGGGTATCAAGTTTTTCTTCCAATACCTGAATTAATGTGTAAACGTTGAGCTTTTCGATTTTGAATTCCATGATGAAAAGTATTAGATATTTTGACTAATTTTCTGATTGTTCGGTATTTTCTTCTTTAGCCTTCTTTTTCTTTGACTCTTTCTTTTCCATTTCCGTCTTCAAAGCTGCCAATTCGGAAATATCGCCGAGTGTTGTTTTTTCAAGGCCGGCTTTAATTTTCCGTGTGGCCTTGCGGGACGCATCGGTTGAAGATTTTCTTTCTGCCGTTTCGCTGGCCCTCTTTTCGTCTTCGTATACCCGGCTGTGGGAAAGAATAACCTTCTTGGCTGATTTTGAAAACTCAATCACTTTAAAGGGGAGCTTTTCCTCAATTTTTGCGGTTGTACCGTCTTCCTTCACCAGGTGCTTGGGGGTTACAAAACCTTCCACACCATATTGCAGTGCAACAACGGCTCCCTTATCGGTGACTTCAACGATCGTACCTTCGTGAATTGAATCGGTGAGGAAAACGCTTTCGAAGACATCCCACGGATTTTCTTCGAGTTGTTTGTGACCCAGACTAAGCCTTCGGTTTTCTTTATCAATCTCCAGCACAACCACCTCAATTTCATCCCCAATATTGGTAAATTCAGCCGGATGCTTTATCTTCTTCGTCCATGAAAGATCGGAAATATGGATCAAACCGTCCACACCTTCTTCAATCTCAACGAATACACCAAAGTTAGTAAAATTGCGGACTTTTGCACTATGTTTGCTGTTCAATGGATATTTTTCTTCAATTTTTTCCCAGGGGTCAGTCTTTAATTGTTTCATACCCAACGACATTTTTCTTTCCTCGCGGTCGAGAGTAAGAATAACCGCCTCTACTTCGTCGCCCACTTTAAGAAATTCCTGAGCACTTCTAAGATGCTGTGACCAAGACATTTCAGAAACATGGATCAGTCCTTCTACACCGGGGGCTATTTCAATAAATGCACCATAATCGGCCATAACGACCACACGACCTTTCACGTGGTCACCCACTTTAAGGTTCGTGTCGAGGGAATCCCACGGATGAGCCGTAAGCTGTTTCAGGCCCAGAGCAATGCGTTTCTTTTCGTCATCAAAATCAAGAATGACCACCTGAAGTTTCTGATCGAGCTGCACAATTTCTTCGGGGTGATTGATCCTTCCCCACGACAGGTCGGTAATATGGATAAGGCCATCCACGCCTCCCAGGTCAATAAACACACCGTAGGAAGTGATATTTTTGACCGTTCCTTCGAGGATCTGGCCCTTTTCAAGTTTGGCAATGATTTCTTTTTTCTGATGTTCAAGTTCGGCTTCAATAAGTGCCTTATGGGAAACCACCACATTTTTGAATTCATGATTGATTTTCACCACCTTAAATTCCATGGTTTTTCCCACGTAAATATCGTAATCGCGGATGGGTTTCACATCCATGATTTCAATGCCCTGGCTTTTTTATGCGAAAGCACCAGCTGTCCTTTTTTATCCTCCTGGCTTTCCACATACACTTCCACTTTGTCGCCATTACCCAGTTCGGGATTGTACCTGAACTCGTTGAGACTGACCACTCCTTCTGACTTATAGCCGATATTGATGACAACCTCACGCTTGTTCATGGAAATAACGGTACCTTCCACCACCTCATTTACCTTAACGGCACTGAGGGTATCGTTGTAAAGTTTTTCAAAACGCTGCCTTTCGCTTTTCGTATAGAAATTACTTCCTTCCTCGTATTTTTCCCAGTCGAATTCTTTTTCAACCACAGGCGCTGCAGGCTCTGCATCTCCGGTGGGTGATTTGTGTTTCCGGGCTTTCGCCGCTTTGGCAGGTTTTTCCTTTTCAATGTCCGCACCAGCCGGTTCATCGACGGCTGTGTTTTCCGTAAGTTTTTCTTCCGTACCCAATGATTCTTTGGTTTCTTCCGCTACAGATGAGAGGGATTCATCTGTTGCTGCCTCTTCTACATTCTGTTTAACAGCGCTTTCAATTTGATCTTCCTGTGGATCAAGATTTGTTTCGGGATGTTCTACCATTTACTTAAAGTGTTAAAATTTAATAAGTTAGACATTATTTTGACAAAAATAGAGCTGCAAAGCTATAATTTTCTGAGGGAAAAAACTAAAGTTACAGAAAAAAAGATAAAATTAGTAACCGGTCTCATCACTGAAATTCAAATTATTGACCTGTCAATTTGTACTTTTGTCAAAGCGGGTATTTGCCATAGTAAAATGATTCATTTAAAACACTATTTTTATCCGCTGTAATCAAACCATCCATCCATGAAAATACTGATTATTGGAACAGGGTACGTAGGACTGGTAACCGGTGCCTGCATTTCGGAAACCGGCGTTGAAGTGAGCTGCATTGATATCGATGCGCAAAAGATTGAGAACCTGAAAAAGGGAATTATACCGATTTACGAACCCGGGCTTGAAGATATTGTCAGGCGCAACATTGAAAAACAGCGGCTGCATTTCTCCACCAGCATTGCACAGAGCCTTGACGGCTGCGAAGCGGTATTTATTGCCGTTGGGACGCCCCCTGATGAGGACGGCAGTGCCGATATTTCGCACGTTCTTAATGCCGCCAGGGAAATCGGAAGCTGCATGAAAGAAACCATGGTAATCGTCACCAAGAGTACGGTTCCCATAGGAACATCGCAAAAAATAAAAGAAACCGTGCAGGCTGAGCTGGATAAACGCAAGGTCAGCCTGACTTTCGATGTGGCCTCCAATCCGGAATTTTTGAAAGAGGGGAACGCGGTGGAGGATTTTTTAAAACCGGCGAGGATCATCATTGGCGTTGAAAATGAAAGGGCAAAAAGTACACTTTCGAAAATATACCGGCCTTTCCAGCTGAACGGATACCGCACCATCTTTATGGATATTCCTTCTGCCGAGCTGACCAAATATGCAGCCAACTGTATGCTGGCGACCAAAATCAGCTTCATGAACGAGATCGCTAACCTGTGTGAGCGGGTGGGAGCGGATATCAACATGGTCAGGCAAGGTATTGGCAGCGATCCACGTATCGGCAGCAAGTTCATCTATGCAGGCGCCGGGTATGGCGGATCATGTTTCCCAAAAGATGTGAAAGCGCTTATAAAAACCGCACAGGATATCGGCTTTTCGATGGATGTGGTGAAAGCCGTCGAGTCGGTCAATAACCGGCAGAAGGAAGTCCTCTTTCACAAAATAATGCATCATTTTGAAAACAACATCCGGGGACTGCGATTCTGCATCTGGGGACTTTCTTTTAAACCCAATACCGATGATATGCGGGAAGCTCCATCGGAGGTCATCATCCATAAACTGCTGGAAGCCGGCGCCCGGGTGAAAGCCTATGATCCGGTTGCCATGAAGGCAGCACAGGCAGTTTTAGGCGAAACCATTGAATACGCCACCGACAGTTACGATGCTGCCCTTGATGCGGATGCACTGGTGCTCATAACCGAATGGAACGAATTCCGCGTGCCCAATTTCAGGATCCTGGAAAAGCTGATGAAACAAAAAGTGATTTTTGACGGGAGGAATATTTACGATCCGTCCGAGGTGAAGGAAAACGGATTTGTTTATTACGGCATCGGAAGGAAAGGGTGAGAGGTGTTCAGCGTTCGGCATTCGGCGTTCGGTGTTACGGATTACCATATTTTTACTATACTTGCATACTAATAATCATCCTGCGAAATGAAAGGCATTATCCTGGCCGGCGGTTCGGGAACCCGCCTCTACCCTATTACCAAAAGCATATCGAAACAGATCATCCCGATATATGACAAACCCATGATCTATTACCCCCTGGCGGTTCTGATGCTTGCCGGCATAAGGGAAATTCTGATTATATCCACGCCAAAGGATATTCACCTTTACCAAGACCTGCTGGAAGACGGTTCGCAGCTCGGTCTTTCCCTTTCCTATGCGGTTCAGCCCTCGCCCGACGGACTGGCTCAGGCCTTTATCATCGGGGAGAAATTCATCGGGAACAGCCCGGTTTGCATGATACTGGGCGACAATATATTTTACGGACATGGCTTCGGCAAGCTGCTGACAAACGCAGCCGGTCTTCACGACGGTGCCGTGGTATTCGGTTATTATGTGAACGATCCTGAACGTTACGGCGTGGTGGAATTCAATGATCAGGGCGATGCCATCAGCATTGAAGAAAAACCTTCCGCTCCGCGTTCAAAATTCGCTGTGACGGGTTTGTATTTTTATGGCAACGATGTGGTGCAGAAGGCCAGGTCACTGAAACCGTCCAAACGCGGTGAACTGGAAATCACCGACCTGAACCGTCTTTACCTGGAAGAAAACCGCCTGAAGGTAAGGATCCTGGGCAGAGGAATTGCATGGCTTGATACGGGTACCCATGAAAGCCTGTTGCAGGCTTCCGTTTATATCCAGACGATTGAAGAAAGACAGGGCCTGAAGATATCCTGCATTGAAGAAATTGCCTATAAAAAGGGCTATATCGACAAAGCGCAGCTTTTGGCCCTTGCGAAACCCCTTTTGAAGAACCAATATGGGCAGTACCTGATCAAAATAGCGGAAGAAAAAACCTATTCATTCAATTATCCCGAATAACAATGGAGTTTATTGCGACAGAATTTCCCGGACTTATGGTAATCAAGCCGGATGTTTTCATTGACCCGCGCGGCTATTTTTTTGAAAGCTTCAGTGAAAAGAAATTATCGGAAGGGGGGATAAACCAGCGATTCGTTCAGGACAACCAATCCAAATCGGTATACGGGGTCATCAGAGGCCTGCATTATCAGATTGAGCCCTATGCACAGACGAAACTGGTGAGGGTATTGTCCGGCACGATAAGGGATATCGTGGTGGACATCCGGAAAGGGTCCCCGACCTTCGGCAAAATATACAGCCTTGAACTCTCGTGTGAGAACAAGCTGCAGTTCTTTGTACCGAAAGGTTTTGCGCATGGCTTTTCCGTGCTGTCGGAAACAGCGGTAGTCCTGTACAAAACGGACAATTATTACACCCCTGCCGCTGAGCGCGGAATTCATTATAAAGATCGGTTCCTTTCCATTGACTGGGGGATTGAGAATGCCGACGAAATTGTGGCCGCACGGGACAATGCTTTTCCCGGTTTCAGGGAAGCGGAAATGAATTTCACCTTTGACCCGGCATGAAAAAAGTGCTCATAACAGGCGCAAACGGACAGCTTGGCACCGAGCTGAAGAAAGCCGCACCGGTACTTTCCTCGTTTGCTTTTGATTTTATGGATATTGACACCCTGGATCTGACGAAACCGGATGCCGTAAAAAGGCATTTTGATCAGCACCGGGTTGATTACCTCATCAATTGTGCTGCCTATACCGCAGTGGATAAGGCAGAGACCGAACCGGAGAAAGCCTTCCTTATCAATGCAGAAGTACCGGGCATGCTGCAGGAAATCTGCACAGGGAATCGCTGCCGGATGATCCATTTGTCCACCGATTATGTGTTCGACGGTCAGGCTTTTTTACCTTATGTTGAGACCGACATCACCGCTCCGCAGTCGGTGTATGCAAAAAGCAAACTTGCCGGTGAACTGGAAGTGCTGAAACATCAGGAAAACATTGTAATCCGGACCTCCTGGCTTTACGCGGCCAAGGGTGCGAATTTTCTAAATACCATGCTCCGGCTGGGAAAAGAAAGGGAATCACTGAATGTGGTCTATGACCAGATCGGAACACCTACATCCGCTGCAGACCTGGCAAATGCGATCCTGTCTGTTTGTGAGCAAATCGGAACAGGAAAAAAGGAAGCCGGGGGCATTTATCATTATTCCAATGAAGGGGTGTGCAGCTGGTATGATTTTGCGGTTGAAATAATGGAGCTGGCCGGTTTGAAATGCAGGATCAACCCGATTACCTCTGACCAGTACCCCTCACCCGTCAAACGACCTGCATACAGTGTGCTGAACAAAGCTAAAATCAAGGCCGTTTTCGGGCTGGAAATCCCGCATTGGAAAAGGAGCCTGGAGAAGGTTATGGAAAATAGCAAGACGGACGGGGAAAAAACGCATATATAAAAAGTTGCTGCATGTGTATGCGTTTTTTATTCGTGAGACTCGAATTTCAAAAACGCAGTGCATTGACCCCGGTAATTATCGGGGGTAAGTCGAACAACTAAGTACCGGCTTTGCCGGGACGATCTCTTGAGGCCACAGGCCGAATAATCCCGCCGTAAGCGGAGGGTTTCATACCCGTGATTCGCACAATCGTGGCTTATGTGAACGGATATCTTTGGCAGAACGCCATTACCTGTTTTCTTCCACCTTCACCTGATCCACAAAATAGGGCGTATCGCCTCTCCAGACAACCCTGCCGTTTTTCTGCTTGTAGTGAATCGTCACAAACTTTCCCTGCAGAGTATCGAGCACACTTGCCAACGAGTCATCGAGGACCGAAAAGAAAAACTTCTCCGAGGCCAGGGCCACATTGGTAGTGCTTGTAACACTGCTGAGGATGAGTTCCCCTTCATAGGTCTTGAATATGTTTCCCTTGCGTGTGAATTTCTGCAGCAGTCCGGCACGGTATCCTTCGCTGTAAGTGTAAAAGTATTTCCAGAATATAAATACGCCCAGAACGAGAATTACTATCAAAGTAATTATCCGAAGAGTTTTTTTGGCTGTTTTCTTTACAAAATCAAGTTTCATAATCAAAAAGTCTTTAATAAAAGTTGTATCATAAACCGCTTAGACAAAGATAAATTACTTTTGTAAATAAGTTCTATGAGGTCCCGGATTTTAAAGAGAATAATTTTTTAATTTTACAGATAGTAACCAATTATTAACCTACTATATATATCTGCCCTATGAATTCAGGAGACTTGCTGAAGGAAGTGAAAACGAGAGCCCAGATCTGGCTCAGCGGAAATTACGATGATGCCACCAAAAAACAGGTAAGAGACCTGATTGACCATAATGAAAAGGAACTGATCGAAAGTTTTTACCGTGATCTGGAATTCGGTACCGGCGGACTTCGCGGTATAATGGGCGTGGGCACCAACCGGATGAATGTGTATACCGTGGGAATGGCTACCCAGGGATTAAGCAATTACCTCAAAAAGGAATTCAAAGGGATCTCCCAGATCAAAGTTGCCATAGCGCATGATTCACGGAACAACAGCCGGTTATATGCCGAAACCGCGGCCAATATTTTCTCCGCCAATGGTTTTAAGGTATACCTGTTTGATTCCCTCAGACCCACGCCTGAATTATCCTTTGCCATACGGTATTTTCATTGTCAGAGCGGAATTGTCATCACCGCTTCTCATAATCCGAAGGAATATAACGGGTACAAAGCTTACTGGGATGACGGGGGACAGATCATTTCGCCGCATGACAAGCGGATCATCCAGGAAGTGCAGAATATTAAATCCATCAGCGAGGTGAATGCAATCGCAAAGCCCGAAAATATTGAAATCGTTGGAAATAAGGTGGACGAGATCTATACCGACCAGATCACCACGCTGTCTCTTTCGCCGGAAATCATCAAACGGCAGCAGGATTTGAAAATTGTATACACGCCGATTCACGGAACGGGAGGGATGCTGGTACCCCTGGTGTTAAAAAAGTTTGGTTTCAGGAATATCATCAGCGTACCTCCACAGGACGTACCCGACGGAAACTTTCCCACGGTCCGTTCCCCCAATCCCGAGGAACAGGCTGCTCTTTCCATGGCCATCAAGAAAGCGGAAGAAACCGATGCCGATATCGTGCTGGCCACCGATCCCGATGCAGACCGGGTGGGTGTTGCCGTACGCGATTACCGCGGAAACTTTATCATTCTCAATGGTAACCAGTCGGCATCCCTGCTGATCTTTTACCTCCTGACAAAATGGGAAGAGAAGAAAAAACTTACCGGAAAGGAATACATCGTGAAGACCATCGTCACCACCGAATTGCTTGCCGCTCTGGCAGCACGGTTCAATGTGGACTGCTTCGATGTGCTGACCGGTTTTAAATACATCGCCGATGTGATCAAACAGTTCGAAGGCCGAAAAACCTTTATCGGCGGGGGAGAAGAAAGTTACGGCTACCTTGCCGGTGAATTCGTGCGCGACAAGGATGCCGTCATGTCGTGTGCCCTCATTTCCGAAACCGCGGCATGGGCAAAAGACCAGGGTAAATCAATGTTTGCCTTGCTGCTTGAGATATACAAAGAATTCGGATTTTACAGGGAAAAGCTTATCTCCCTTGAACGAAAAGGAAAGACCGGGCTGGAGGAAATACAGCAGATGATGAAGGACTTTCGCAGCAATCCGCCTGCAACCCTAAACCAGTCAAAGGTCACGGAGGTAATTGACTACCTGAGCGATGCGTCCCTCCAGCGGGTGAATGCGAAAAACAAAGGCATTAAGATCCCGAAATCCGATGTACTTCAGCTCATTACAGAGGATGGATCCAAGATCTCCATCCGGCCCTCCGGAACCGAACCAAAGATCAAGTTTTATTTCGGCGTGAAGGAAAAGCTGAACGATATCGGTGAATTTGAAAGGGTGAATAAACTGCT
>JAGDMB010000244.1 GCA_017860375.1 Bacteroidota bacterium
TTTGCCCTGACACACCCCAGGTACACTCTCTTGTAATAATACCTGTCGCGGTTATCCATGTTGAAAGTCCAGTATTCTCTTAGTGATCCGCTCCCAAGATCCATATAAACCCCCGGATCGAGGGTTACAGGAATTCCGTGTATGCCGATGACGAAAGTGATCACTCCCCTCTCTGAAAGCGTGATATCGGGTGAATATGCCCTTACACCTGCTCCCGGGACTTCCAGAACCGCGGGGTATTTACCTTCCTTCCTTGGAATTGACACTATCCCGTATAATCTTGAATTTCCTATATTTTGCAGATTCACGAGGTACACATTTGTATTTTCGGTGCATCTTTCAGCCATCAGGGTCATCCGGGGATTTACAGGGATTTTTGCCAGCTCGGCTTTTGCCGATTCCCAGAACGACGTAAAATCTGAAGGTTGCTTAACCGTAGGCTTAATTGCCGCCGGGTTGAATCCGGCTGTTGCAAGTCCGCGGTATCTCCTGCCGTTAAAATCAACGTTTACCACACACCGGAGGAATCCTGGTGCTGATAATGTTCCCCCGTCAAGAATAAAAGGTTTCCCGTTAAGCACAAGGGAATCCTTTTTCACCGGATCCATCTTTTCCGGGCCTATCTCATAATAAGCCTTTACATCCTTTAGCGGATTCAGGTGATAAAATACCTGTACCGTGAAATTTGCTTTTTCACCGGTTTTGTATTGCCAATCATCATGATCGGGTGACACAATTACCTTGATCATCTGCTCCGGGAGCAGCAGCCTTTGTGGAATTCTTTTCATAGTTTATGATTTATTTTGTTTTGGAAGAAATGATACAATCAGTGCTCCGGTCAGGGCTATGCAAATAAGTACGGTGAATCCAACGGAATAGCTTTTGAAAGCTTCATTGTACATGGCACCAACCATCATCGGAGAAAGGGATTCCGCAATACCATCCGCTACGAGTATTATCCCCATGACCCGGCCAAGAGTCTTAACACCGAAAAGATCGCCGGCTATCAGCGGAATTATCATGTAGTCGCCACCCAGGCCTATTCCGAATAAAACAGCAAAGATGTACATCCGTCCCGGGAAATCGGGAACAAGCAATAAAGGGATTGAAGAACCAACGATCAGGTAGATCAGGATCATGACATACTTCCTTGGGAAATAATCGGCAAGCCATCCCATCAGAACCCTTCCGGCCAAACTCGATAGAAGCACCAGCGACATTATTTGTGCAGCATGCGACTGGGAGAAATCTATATCCCTGAGATAGAGTTTCAGATGCTGGTTAACTCCTCCAACAGCGCCTATGGAACACATACTGCCTATTCCCAGAAGATAAAAATTCCGGTTTTTCAGAATCTCTTTTACCGGAACACCGGGCTCATTTTTCATTACGGCCTCTTTCCGGGCAGGATTATCCTTTATGAAAAATGCCATCGGGAAAGAAAACAATATAACGATAATACCGATTGAGGTCAGGGCTAAATGCCATCCCAGTTTATTTTCAAGTGCTGCCGAGACGAGAGGTACAAGTGCTCCTCCCGTTCCGATACCCAGATATGCAATGCCCATTGCCTTTCCCCTGTTCTTTGTGAACGATCGTGAGATCAGCACCTGACAGGGAAGCGGTCCGCCAAAAACATAACCCAGGGCATTCAGAATGTAGAAAAAATAGAAGAGCCCCAGGTTGTTCATCATGCTCAGGCCTATTATAGCTGATCCCGCAAGAATTGATCCGGCAAGCATCATTTTCCTGGGACCGTGGCGATCTATCAGCCACCCGGCAAAAAATCCGAATAAAGGGGCAACAATAAGCTTTCCTATTGCATTTCCCGAGGTTACTATTGTACGCGACCATCCAAACTCATTTACAAAAAAATCGTAGAAAAACGGCAATCCATATAGCGCAAATCCTACGATTGCAAATAGCGAAAAAAATGCTGTGGCCACAACAAATGGTTGTGAACCGGAAAAGTGAGATCTTTCCGGAATAGCAGCAGGAGAATTTTCCATTGGAGAGGTCAGGTTTTCAATTATATGCTGTTATACAAATTTAGAATATCTTTGATTAACTGTGCTGAGAAATCCTATAAATGGTGCTCCGGAATTAACAGAGGCCATTTTTTTTGTACATTTAGGCACTGAATTTTACTTTGATACATGAAGGGCAAAATCGCTAAAATATTTGAGAGTGAGGCATCTGCAATAAGGAGCATTCCCGTTACAGACAGCTATGAAAGGGTTACCGAAATTATTTATCAACATGTACAGAAAAGAAATGGTAAACTGATCACCAGCGGTATGGGGAAAGCCGGCCAGATTGCGCATAACATTGCCACGACTTTCAGTTCAACAGGAACCCCGGCGGTATTCCTCCACCCAAGCGAGGCACAACACGGAGACCTTGGAATAATGCAAAAAAACGATGTGCTGCTTGCTATATCAAATTCGGGAAAAACAAGGGAGATCATAGAACTTATCGATCTGAAGGATAACCTTTTCCCATCTATTCCGGTAATTGTGATAACAGGCAATGAGAAAAGCCCCCTTGCACTTAAGGCTGATTATTTCATTTCGACCGGATCCCCGTCTGAGGTTTGTCCACTGGGCCTTACTCCCACAACATCAACTACCGTATTTACTGTAATAGGCGACGCACTTGTTGTACTTATGATAGAAAAGATCGGATTCACGCCTGAGGACTATTCAAAACGGCATCACGGTGGTTATCTGGGAATGAAATCAAGGGAAAAATCAGGGCACAACCCTGACGGGAAATGATTTTTCTTTGCAGCAAAATTAAAAAAGATTAGTTTTGACCCTATTGACTATATTATTCTAACCTAATCCTGTAATTATGGCTACCAATGCTTCTACAAGCGACATCAGCAGAAAAGACTATGTGTTTGCAATAACCATTATCGGTCTCTTCTTCTTTATTTTCGGTTTTGTGACCTGGCTTAACGGAGTCCTGATACCCTTTCTGAGGACAGCCTGTGAGCTGAATGACTTTCAGGCTTACTTTGTAACTGCTGCCTTTTATATTTCCTACTTCGTGATGGCGCTACCGTCATCCATGATACTTAAAAAGACCGGTTTTAAGATCGGAATGTCACTAGGTCTGTGGGTGATGGCTATTGGGGCGATTATCTTTATACCTGCAGCACTTTCAAGAGCCTACTGGCTTTTTCTGACAGGTTTATTCGTACAGGGTACCGGTCTTGCCCTGCTTCAGACCGCTGTAAATCCCTATGTTACAATTATCGGTCCGCGTGAAAGTGCTGCAAAGCGCATAAGTATAATGGGAATAGCAAACAAATTTGCCGGGGTCATTGCCCCTATCATCCTTGCCAGCATAATCCTTAAAGATTCCCATATCCTGGAAGAAAAACTGGTTCAGGCAACTGATGCGGCATCACGTGCAATTCTCCTCGATGAAATGGCACGAACCGTTATCATGCCCTATATAGTGATGACTATTGTCCTTGTGCTTCTTGGCCTCCTCCTGAAATTCGTCCATCTTCCTGATGTTGATACCGAAGCGGAAGACGAAGCCGTTGGTGTAGCCAATCTTAAAAAGACAAGCATCTGGCAGTTCCCTCATCTGATACTTGGAGTTATCGCATTGTTTTTCTATGTTGGTGTGGAAGTGATAGCAGGCGACACAATAATAAGGTATGGACAATCTCTCGGGATTCCGATGGAATCGGCAAAATACTACACCAGCCTTACGATGCTTGCAATGATAATCGGCTATGTTCTTGGCATTGCCTTGATTCCAAAATACTTAAAACAGGGTAACGCCTTAAAACTGTGCACAATATTTGGAGTGATATTTTCCCTTGGAGCAATATTTACCCCTGCCAGCAAGGTTTTCACAATGCCTTTCATCGATCTTGTAACATTCCAGCCGCTCCAGCTTGTCCTGCCTGTCACAGTATTGTTTGTCGCATTGCTTGGTTTTGCAAATTCACTTGTCTGGCCAGCGATGTGGCCTCTTGCACTTGACGGTCTTGGAAAATTCACAAAGACTGCATCTGCCATGCTCATTATGGCAATTGCAGGCGGGGCAATACTTCCCCTGGTATATGGAAAACTTGCAATGGCTTTTTCAACACAGTCAGCCTACTGGATATGTGTACCCGGATATCTGGTTATAATGTATTATGCATTTATTGGACATAAAGCAGGTAAATAATACATGGGATCCGACCTGATCAGAATATTTGGCTCCTTTTCTGCTGACGGATCATTTGCTGAGGCGGCGTCATGCGGAAGCGGACACATTCACGACACCTTCAGGGTAATAACGGCTGAAAAGGACAAGGATGATTATATTCTTCAAAGACTCAACAATAATGTATTCAGGAATATCCCGGAACTTCAGGAGAATATTGAAAGGGTTACGGAACATATTCAGCATAAGCTTCGTGACATACCTGGAGCCGATCCCAAACGTGAATCGCTTACGCTGGTCAGCGCAAGAGATGGCAGGAGCTGGTTTGAAGATAATGACGGCAGTTTCTGGAGAATGTTTGTGTTTATTTCAAATCACAGAACATACGATATTGTAGATTCTACCCTCAAAGCGTTCGAAGGGGGTAGGGCAATAGGGAGGTTTCAGGCCCTGCTTTCAGATCTGCCGGGGAAACCACTTCATGAAACGATCCCTTCATTTCATGACATGGGGAAAAGATTGAACAGTTTCCGGAATACCCTTGTAAAGGATGCTGCCGGCAGAGTCAGGGAAACAGCAAGAGAAACGGATTCCATCCTGGGAAGGGCAGATGAAATGATGATAATCCGGAAGCTTGCCGATGAAGGTAAAATTCCTGTCAGGATAACACACAATGACACAAAAATCAACAATATCCTTTTCGATGAAAACGACAGGTCCCTCTGCCTTATAGACCTCGACACCGTGATGCCGGGTTATTTCCATTCCGACTTCGGAGATGCAATAAGAACAGGTGCAAATGAGGCTGCAGAGGATGAGGAAGACCTGTCAAAAATAAGAATGAATATTGACCTTTTCGGTGGCTATGCGAAAGGCTACCTCTCCGAAACAAGGGATACCCTTAATTCTGTCGAAAAGGAGTACCTGTCTTTCGCCCCCATGCTTATGACCTATGAACAGGCCATGCGGTTCCTGACTGACTATATTGACGGAGACATTTATTACAGGATACATCATAAGCATCATAACCTGCAGCGTACACGTGCACAGATAAGGCTGCTGGAAACCATGGAGGAGCAATACGGGACAAT
>JAGDMB010000245.1 GCA_017860375.1 Bacteroidota bacterium
CGGATCAGCATCATCGAGCGCAATGGGAAAAGGATGCTCAGGCTTGTCAACCAGTTGCTTGAATTCCGCAAGGTACAGAAAAACAAAATGAAGCTCAATGTGGAGGAAATTGACCTTGTTTCTTTCGTGGAAGAAATTTGTGCGCATTTTACTCCCATTGCCCGGCAAAAACATATTGATTTCCGGTTTTCGCATAACAATGAAAAGCTTTCCGTATTTGTGGATGCAAAAAAATTCGATTCCGTGGTTTTCAATGTGTTGTCCAATGCTTTTAAATATACCAAGGAAAGAAAAAAGATAACAGTGGAACTCCGGTCACCCGGCGATAAATTCGTGGATATAGCCGTAACGGATGAGGGGCCGGGAATTCCGAAGGATAAACTTACCATTTTGTTCCAGCGGTTTACGCCCCTTTCCACAAATCACGGAACACTTGACGGCACCGGTATCGGGCTTAATCTTTCCTACGAGATCATGAAATTGCACAAAGGGCAGATACTGGTAGAGAGTGAAGAAGGCCAGGGATCAACTTTTACCATACGTACCCGCCTTGGAAGAGACCATTATGCCCATGAAGATTTCAGGAATCCCGCGGAGGAAGATCCTGTCAATCATATCCTGCCCATTGAAAATGCAGATTACAACCTTGAAACCTCCGGCGAAATCGCTTGCATTGATTCAGCAAAGCTTAAAATGCTGGTGGTAGAAGACAATATCGAGATTATTATTTATCTCCGGAATATCTTCGAAAACTGTTTTGAGATTAAAACGGCCAAACAGGGCCTGGAAGGCCTTTCCTGCCTGGAAGAATTTCATCCCGATATTATTATAACCGATATTATGATGCCTGAACTCGACGGGATTGAGATGACGCGGAGGATCAAAGATAATTTTGAGACCTCGCACATACCCGTAGTCATGCTTACCGCAAAATCAGCAATTGAAGACCAGATCATCGGTATAGAATCGGGAGCCGAGGCCTATATTCTGAAACCTTTTAATTCCTTGTACCTGAATACCGTTGTCCGGAACCTGCTGAAACAGCGCGATAATATCGTGAAGAAATACCGCGACAAGGCAGTCGTGCATACCGATTCATTTAAAATTACAGCCCGCGACGAAGAATTCATGAAGAATATCGTCAGCATCATCGAAAAGAACTTTTCCAATCCTGAATTTAACGTGGAGAAAATGGTGGACATATCGTCTTATAGCCGTACGGTTTTTTACAATAAGCTGAAAGGCCTGACAGGGCTCTCACCCGTCGACTTTCTCAGGCAGACCCGTTTGAAAATGGCCTCCGATATCCTGGTGAAAACAGGCAGAGGGGTTTCCGAAACCGCTTTCATGTCGGGCTTCAACGATGTAAAATATTTCAGCAAATGCTTTAAGCAAATGTTTGGGGTAACGCCTGCGGAATATAAAAAAACCGAACGCAGCAAGATCTGAAGTTTGAAGGGTAAGCGGCAGGCGATAGGCGGTAAGAGGTATGCGGTAAAATTTTCCTTCACTATTCAATTCTGAACCAGTCTGCATCGATACTGCCTGCATCATTGGTCTTTCCCTTCCTCACCATAAAAAGCCCGACTTTTGCGCCGATCCATCCGCCTTCCCTGGCTTTAAAAAGAGTTCCGGCATCCTGATAGCGGAGGTTGTCAACGCTGTAACTGAATTTGCACAGGGCCGAATCCGTTACGGAAACCCTCAGATAAATGCATGAACTGTCCGTAAAATGAACTTCCTTTGTTTCCTCTTCCTTTGCTCCTTCATCCGCTTTCATGCAAAGGGTCTGGGCAATTCTTACCCGGTTTGCCGAATCTTTAATTCCAAGATACGCATAGTCTCTTCCCATAATGATAAGACCGGCCATTTCACCTTCATAGCGGGGTCTGAAAGTGACCTTGGCAGTTGCGGTAAAAGCAGGGGCAGGAAATTTCTGCAGCAGGGTATTGGGCACGTCAAGGTAAAAATTCCGGAATGGCTCGGGAAGGGGAACCGAATAAAGCCGTAAAAGGCTCTCTCCGGGAAAGGGAATGGCCCAACCGGGACCGGGATTGGCATTCCATTGCCACTGCAATCCCAGTGTAGTTCCGTTGAACTCATCGGACTCACAAGGCGTTGCAGTCGGCCAGGTGGTGCCTGTGCCGGGTTTTTTATAACGCAAAACCGGCTCTCCGGTTCCATCCCTGTCTTCATCCATGCCGATCACGGGCCAATCGTTTTCCCATTTCATGGGCTGCAGATGCACTACACGTCCATAGGGCCCTTTATCCTGAAAATGAATAAACCAGTTTTCACCGTTTTTGAGTTCCACCCAGGCTCCCTGATGGGGCCCATTGATAACCGATCCGCCCTGCGCCATCACCACCCTGTCTTCATATGGCCCGTAAACGTTCTTCGAACGCAGTACCACCTGCCAGCCATATTTTACGCCACCGCCGGGAGCAAATATGTAATAGGTTCCGTTTCTTTTATAAAATTTAGGTCCCTCAAGAGTAGGATGCGTATCATGGCCATCGAATACCACCACCCCGTCATCCAGAACCTTTGTTCCCTCATCATTCATGCGGCATACGACGAGAATGCTTTTAATGCCGGCACGGCTGCCTGCAAAGGCATGCACCAGGTAAGCTTTCCCATCATCGTCCCAGAGGGGGGAAGGGTCTATGATTCCCTTACCGCTCTTCACCAGCAGGGGTTCCGACCATGGACCGGCCGGATTGCGCGCCTTAACCAGATAAATTCCAAAATCGGGATCGGGGTAATAAATGCAATACTCTCCCTGATGATACCGGATGCAGGGAGCCCAGGCACCATTGCCCTGCTGAGGCCTGTTGTACACATCGCGGGGTACCTGACAGGGCAATGCATGCCCTATGATCTTCCAGTTGACCAGATCACGGGAATGCAAAACCGGCAAACCCGGAACGCAGGTGAAAGAGGATGCCGTCATATAAAAGTCATCCCCCACCCTGATTGCATCAGGATCGGAATAATCGGCATGCAGTACCGGATTTGTGTAGGTTCCGTCGCCGTTATCGGAAACCCATACCCGGGAGACGGATTCTGCCGGTGGGGTAACTTCCCTGACGGTATGTGCAGTGCATGCAACTAGCACCAAAACCAGAATCCCAAAAAAAGAAAAAACAATCCATTTTGTCATACCAAACAAAATTAATGAAAAGTTCAACCCTTTAAATCTTCAAATCCTCAAACTTTCATATCTTCAAACCTTCAAATCTTCAAAATTTCAAATTTTCAAACCTTCATACTTTCAAATCTTCAAATCTTCTATCCTTACCTGACCTTTATCATGAACGCGCCCTTCTCCCGCACAGGCCAGCAATCAATTTTACATTCCCTGCACAGGGCAGTCCATTTCACCGAATCATAATACCCGACACTCGAATCAATAATGATCGCGCCGGGTTCAAAATGTTTCAGCAGTTTCCTGATATCCGGCCGGATCGCTTGTGAGATGATAATATAATCTGTTTTTAATTTCCGTTCGCCTTCAACTGCATTAAAAATATCATCGGTACAAACCACCAGGGTATTCCCAGCGAAATTCAAAAAAACGTTCTTGCCGATAATGCCGTCCTGGATTGACAATGCCGGAATATCCCTGAAAGTATTTGCCCTCTTTGTCAACTGCTCTGAGGTTCTGATTTCTGCTGAACCCTCAACCCCGTGTTCCACCCACCAGTTATAAAAGGAATAGTGCAGTGTTTTCTTATCCGGCAGCGGCCCGTAAAACGACACGACCAGGTTGTCCTTACCCGACAGGACATTGAGTAAGGTTGCGCCTCTGATGCTGTTCACGGTCAGGATCTTTTGCCGCCTTATGGCCGCCAGACGGAAAGTGTCGGGTATAATAAAGGCAAGGGCCAGAACAAGGATTGCATATCCATAGCGATTGCTGTTCTGCATGAAAGACACAAATACCAGAATAAGGATTGCGTAGAGCAATAATACCTGGATTTTGCTGAGAAATATGCCTTCCACCACTGCCATTGGGAAATCGGTCAGCCAGTCAAGAGGAACGGTTAGAACATGTACGAGAAATCCCAGGACCTTGGCCAGCAAGATCGCTACAGGCGTGATAAACGAGAATAACAGAAAGGGGATGCACAAATAAATGATAAGGGTGACCAGGGGAACCACGTATAAATTCGTGATCCAGAATAAAAGAGGGAACATATGAAAATAATACAGGGTAAGCGGCGCTGTTGTCAGCTGTGCCGCAACGGATACGGTGAACAATATCCATATTGTATCAAAAATTTTATTTTTCAGCTGGATCAGCTGGTAAAGGGAAGGCTGAACATAGATTATGCCCAGAACGGCTGCGAAAGAAAGCTGAAAGCCAACATCGAACATGCTGAAAGGAGAAACAACAAGCATAAGGAATGCGGAAGCGGAAACAATATTCACCGGGCTTACGTCGCGGCTGATGAATTTCCCCGTAAGGAAAAGGCTGATCATTATGCCTGCACGCGTAACCGATGAGGAAAGCCCGGTAACAATCACAAATGTCCAGATAGCAGCGAGGGATAAGACCAGACGGATAAATCCCTGGGGTCCGCGTTTCCGCAGAAATCCCATGCAGAAATTGATGATCAGAAAGATTATGCCCACATTAAAGCCCGATAAAGCCATTACA